>JBGAVF010000180.1:0-6379 GCA_044228315.1 Bacteroidia bacterium
TGCTGCCGTTTAGGATGATGCAGTTTGCCGATGGGTTATAGTCACCGGTGGTATTGCTCACGGCACTCTCATAAATCTGAATATCGTCGATGGCGAAACTCTTGCCTCCCAGGCTGTAGGCTTCCACAGCGATCTGCACGGACGACAAGGTCTTATACGCTGCCAGAGAAATATCGAAACGGCTCCAGAGCGGTGAGGTATACGCCGCGTTGTACCGGCTTATGGAACGTAACAGGGTCCAGGTGTTGCCATTGTTACTCGAAGCCAGGATGCGGATGCTGTCTTGCGTGGCCGGCAACAGATTGCTCTGTGTGAAATACAAACTCATTGTGAGGCGGTAGGTGGCCGACGAGAAGTCGAAACACGGTGAGATGGCCCGTGAGATGGTGCCGGCTGAGAAGCTGTCGGCGGCAAAACTGAGCAAGGTGCTTCCGGTATGTGGCGAAAAGGAAGGACTGCTGATGAGGCTGCTGCGTCTCCACTGGTAACCGATCGACGGTGCGGTCCATTCCCCGGCCGCATTCTCGAACGACTCGGTATACGGGAAGGTGGATACCACCGATTTGGTTTTGATGGCCACATTGCCCGTGCTGTCGTTGCTGTAATCAATATCGGGAGCATACATGGTGAAGCAATTGAAGGTGAATGGTGCACCTGTGCTCAGGTTTGCCTTGGTGGTGAAGTTGAATGTAACGTATCCGTTCACCGGCCAGGCATTGGTGAGGGTGAAGTTTTCCGATACTACCGGATTGGTGTTGAAATAATACCCGGCTGGTATCACGGTACCTGCCGCAAGGGCCCGGTTGCCTTTATTCTGCACGGTGATGCTCACAGTTTCAGCCGATGAAAGCGAACACGAGTTGCCCGGTGAATTCATGCCGGTCATCTTCAGGTCGTCGAAGCTGTTGTCGATGATCACGATGCTGTCGATGGCAAAGCCTTCATTGTTCACCGTGGCGTTGCTGTTGAAATGAAAACGGAACTGTACCGACGACTGCAAGCCGAGGGTCGGGATCACAAATGAATATTGTCTCCAGGTGGTGTTGTTACCGCTCCATTTTGGTCCGGCAAAAGCACCTGTAGCCAGCACATTGTTGTAGTTGCCAGCTGTGTTTAAACTATCCACACGGGCCCAGGTAGTTCCTCCGTTGGTACTCGACTCGAGCACAAGGGCATCGTTGGTGGCCTCGGTAACGAAGCGCATAATAAAGCTTATCTGTGGGTTGGCCACCTGACTCATATCGAAACAAGGACTGTACATGGCACTGTTGCTGTTGTTGGCATAATTGCTGAAAGGGGCCGTCATCCAGCACTGCAAGCCGTTCGGGGTGGAGTTGATCACGGTTTTGGAAGGATAATTCCAGTCCCATTCGTTCACGGTTCCGCCTACAATACCGCCGTACCAGTCGCCGTCGGTGATCTCAAAATTCTCGCGATACGGGAACGAGTTGATGATGCCCCGCTTAATGAGTTGCTGATTGAAAAGGGTATCGTTGCTGTTGTCGCTGTCGAGGTTATGTCCGCACCATACCTTGCACAAATAATTCCCGGTGAGGGTGATCCCACATCCGGTGTTGAACGTGAAAATCAATGAGTCGCCAGTAGCTAAAGCACTTGTTAATATAAGGGTGTCGGTGGCCGCTTTTACGGTGCTGTTGGTAAAGTCTACGATCTTAAAGCCCATCGGAATCTTGGTTCCTACCGGAAGTAGTTTTCCGTTGTTCTTAATTTGCACGCGCACGGGCACCGTCGGCGAGATGCCGCAACCGGATACCGGGGCGATGAGTTTGCTGGTGATGATGTCCACATTCGGCGGGTCGGCTATGGAGATACTGTCGAGGGCCACCCCTTCAAGGTTTACGATATCGTCGCTTATGAAGGTGAATCGCAGCTTGCAATTGGCTTGTCCGGCCATGCCGGTAAGGGCCATCATATAGCGTTTCCATCCTCCGGTTGATCCGCTCCATTTCGGTGGGGCCATGGGCCCGTTGGTAGAGGTGCTGTTGTAATTACCTAGCAGGAACACCGATTGCTTCGTCCAGCTCAGCCCTCCGTTGATGCTCGACTCAAGTATGAGTCCGTCCCAGTCCATTTCAATATTACTGTTCATGGAGAAGCTGAGGCGCGGGGCGGTGAGTGTACTCATGTCGATGCAAGGTGATTGCAAGGCATAATACGAGGAGTCGGCATAGTTTCCGGTGAGGCGGGTCACCCAGCATTTCGTTCCTGAAGCGGCGCTGTTGAGGATAGTTTTCGCAGGGGTGCCCCAAACAAAATCATTCATTCGTCCGCCCAGTAACTTCGACTCCCATCCGCCGTTGGATGTTTCGAAGCTTTCGCTGTACGGGAAGGTGTTGATATTTATAATGCCTATCTGTATCTGGGTAGTATCGTTGGTATGATCCACATCACCGCTGAGGCCGGTCCATACTTTAAAGGTATAGGTGCCGAAGCTGCCCAGGTTGGCCGTGGCTGCAAAGGTGAATACGATGGTGTCGCCGAAGGCTTTGGCGGTGGTGAGACGCACGGTATCGGTAATCACACTGTTGGTATTCATTTTATAATACACCGGAATTTTGGTGCCGGCGTTGAGGGCGATACCATAGTTTGTTAGCACTACTTTCACCGGAGCCACCGGACTCACGGTGCAGGCATTGAACGGTGAAAGGATGGATGATACACCAATGTCGGTACTGAGGTTTTCGATGCGTATGCTGTCGAGGGCGGCACCTTCATCGTTCACAAAAGCATCGCTGTTGAAGCGGAAGCGGATGCGGCAATCGGGCTTGCTGCCCAATGATGCGATCACTGCGGTGTAACGGGTCCATCCGCCGTTGTCGCCGCTCCATATGGGTGGAGGCAGGTTGCCGAGCGTGGAGTTGCTGTTGTATCCGTTGCCCGAGAAGGTGGTGACCTTGTTCCAGGTAACCCCTCCGTCGTTGCTGGCTTCCAGTATCACATCGTCGTAATCGGTCTCGGTTAATAAACGAAGGCTGAACGAAACTTTCGGAGTGGTAATGGTACTGAGGTCGATGCAGGGTGACACCAAAGCATATTCAATATCGTCGGTGTAGTTGTTCGACAGGCTCGTGATCCAGCATTTGGTGCCGTTGGCGGCACTGTTGATGACGAGTTTGGCAGGTGTGCCCCACTCCCATTCCTGAACCGTCCCTTTCAATGGAACGCCTTCCCATCCCCCGTCGAAGGTTTCGAAGCTTTGGGTATACGGAAAGGAGGTGATGCCGTATATACGTATGAGTGAATTCAAGGTATCGTTGGTGCGGTCGTTATCAACCGGCAGGGCCGTATATACCTGTAAGGTGTAGTTGCCCGAGGTGGAGAGGTTCACGGTACCAGTGAAGGTGAACGGAATGGTATCGTTCTGCACCTTGGACACCGTGAGGCGGATGGTATCGTGCACAACACTGCCTCCGTTGAATACGAACGACACGGGAATTTTGGTGCCGGCGGCGAGGGTGGTACCGCTGTTGGTGACCACGATCTTCACCGGGTTGGTAGCGGTGCCGCTGCATGTACTGGTTGGAGAAACAATAGAGGTAACTGAAACATCGGGGCCCACCTGATAGATACGTACCTGATCTATACCGATATCGGTGAGGCCGAAGTCGCCTACCGCCATGAGGCGCACCACACATTTCGCTGCGGTGCCTGTGCTGAGAGGAATGCGGTTCAGGGTCCATCCGGTGTTGATGCTGAATGCCTGAAGCGGGGTGAAAGTTACACCGCTGTCGGAAGAGAAAAGTATGTATAAGCTGTCGTCGCCCGAGTTGTTATTATAATAGAACGAAAGTTCTTTGGAGATGCCGGCAGTGGTGGCTGAGAGGTCCACATGAAAATCGAGAAGCCCCACATCGCCCACAGCAGCGTCGTAGCTGTGGAAGCGGGCCGAGTGCGAAGTACCGGCGGCCCCTAATGGGATATAGGCTCCGAGGGTGCTGGTCCATCCGGCGAAGTTGCCATCGTCGTCCCTGCGCCATGAGTTATCGCCGTTACTGGGGTTGGTAGTTACAAAGGTGTCGGGCAGGTCGTTCACGCTGCATCGGCTTGTCCAGGCGCTCTCAAAATTCTGAGTATAGGGAAGAAGTTTATACGATACCGGTGGAACAGTGATGGATACACGTCCGGAGTTACTGCTGAGCCCGCTGCCGGTACAGGTAACCACACAACGGTAGTCGAAGCTGCCCGAGGCGGGCAAACTGTAGGTAGATGAAGTGGCACCCGGGATATTGCTCCAGGAAGTACCTCCCACGCTGGTGCTTTGCCACTGGTAGGTAAGGTTGCTGGAAGCTGACACACCCGAGAGGTAGATTGTAAGAGGCGTTCCGGTGCAATACGCAGCGGGACTCACCCCGGCATTTCCGGCATTGGGGGTTCCAGTGCAGGGTGGCGGTGGCGTATAGGTGATCTGTATCTGTGATCGGTTGCCCACGGGTGCCAGTGAGATGGTGCTGGTAGAGTTACTGCCCCCGAGCACCCGGTTGGCGATGAGGTCGTCGGTCCAGGTATACCCACCGGTGGATGGGTTGCCCGAGTAAATGCTGCAATCCCAACTCACCCCGATCTCGAGAGAGCCTCCGTTATAAGTGAAGGGGTTGGTACTGAAGTCGAACACTACATAACCTGTAGAAGTGGGAATGATCTGGTTGCCTTTGGCATACACGAGTGTAGCCGGAGCAACTAATGTATTGAATGAGTTGCCGAAAAGAGAGGCTACACCGGAGAGGGTGCTGTTGTGCAGGAATATTTTAAAGCTGTCGGTGTTGTTACCGGCAGTGGTTCCGAAGGCACTGCTTTTATTCCATGCGAGTTTGGTGATGGTGGCACCGTTGGGGATGCCGGCGGCGGCCATATCGGCCGCGGTATATAATATAAGGTGCTGGGAATAGTCGAAAAGGCTGGCCGCTGCACTGCGGTAAATGGGTCCTTTGGTATCGAAGGTGTTACCGGGGTTGGCACCGGCACCTATGGTAACGGTGGTTTGTGCAGAGGCGAACGATGCTAGCGCAAGGGTACACAGAACAACGAGAAGTTTCTTCATGAGTATTGGTATATAGAAGTATTCAAATATAAGAATTATGATGAGGGATAAAAGCAGGTGGTTGGCAGAAGTATGTTAATGAGATGCAGGCAGTACGATACATCTTTGACGCAAGGAATGAATTTGGAGGGATGCTGAAAAAAGAATATTTTCGCACCCGTATTTCAGGACTTGTAGCTCAGTCGGTTAGAGCATCTGACTCATAATCAGGGGGTCCCTGGTTCGAGCCCAGGCTGGTCCACAAAACCCACAGTTGATATTGTTCGCTGTGGGTTTGTTGTTTGTAGAGGTTAAGATTAAGGTTAAGGTTAAGGTTAAGATTGAGGGAGGATGATGTCTGATAGAATTACAATTCTTGCCTTATGAATCTGGATACATAAAAGATAATGGAAGGCGTATCTCACTCAACCCTTTTGATCCTTTTTTGCTTGTCCAAAAAAGGATCGCAAAAAAAGACACCGGGAAAGCCAACCTCCCTGAGTCGTTGTCGCGCAAGCCAGCCCGAACAAAGGCCCGACTCAGGGCGGTTCGCACCTTTCCCGGACGACCACGCGCTATTGGTCCCGGCTTCGCCGGGAATTAATAAATTTTAAGGATTGTACTTTAGAGAATGACAACTCCCGAATTGTCTCTGCAATCCGGGAAAAAACTCACCAGCCCCTATTTTCCCTTTACTTTTTACGCTTTACATTTCACCCCCCTCCAGGGAGCTTTCCGCCACTTCTGCGATGCTTGCCGCCTCTTCGCCAATGCTTTCCGCTTCTTCTGCGATGCTTTCCGCTTCTTCTGCGATGCCTTCCACCTCTTCGCTAATCCCTTCCGCTTCTTCTGCGATGTCTTCCGCCTCTTCGCCAATGCTTTCCGCTTCTTCTGCGATGCTTGCCGCCTCTTCGCCAATGTTTTCCGCCTCTTCGCCATTGCTTTCCGCTTCCTCTGCGATGCCTTCCGCCTCTTCGCTAATCCCTTCCGCTTCTTCTGCGATGTCTTCCGCCTCTTCTATGATGCTTTCCGCTTCTTCTGCGATGTCTTCCGCCTCTTCTATGATGCTTTCCGCTACCGGAAAGGGTCAGCGAAACACCGGAAAAGGTCAGAGAGATGGCGGAAACTGTTCCAGAACAGCAGGAAAACATTATTGAAACACCGGAATGGGTCAGAGAGATGGCGGAATTGGGTAATGAAGTACCGGTAAAGATCCAGGAACTACCGGAAAGCCTTAGAGAAACACCGGTAATGCATAAAGTTTTAAGGAAAATGGTCGCAACGGTGGCAGACAGGATCAGAAAATGCCCGCATGGAATTACAATGATGGCGGAATACCTT
>JBGAVF010000181.1:0-8223 GCA_044228315.1 Bacteroidia bacterium
ACGGAAGGAGCGTAATTCGTATTATGCCATTTTGGAAAAGACTCAGAAAGGTTCGTTGGATATTACAAACTGGCTCGAATGGTTTCTATCTTCTTTGTTACATTCCATTGAACACTCGGAGAAACTTCTGGAGAAAATTATCTATAAACATACCTTCTGGATCAAACACACAGGAATGAATATGAATGAGCGGCAGAGAAAAATATTGAATACCCTACTGGAAGACTTTCAAGGCGTATTAAATACTTCAAAATGGGCAAAAATTGGAAAGTGCTCTCAAGACACCGCTTTACGCGACATTCAGGATTTAATGGATAAAGGGATCCTGATAAAAAGTGAAAAAGGAGGTCGAAGTACAAATTACGAACTGAAATTCCATGAAATGTAAAAAGCATTAACCACAAAAATTAAGCACGGTATTCGTAAAACAATTGACGCCCGGATGAACAAATGAGATATCTCACTTATTTACTAATTGCCATTGGCATTATCACCTTTCAATCTTGCATTGAAAGTAAGAAAAAACCAATGACTCTTTCCTTATCCGGTAAAGTTTATTTGTTAAGCGATAGTATTGAGAATACTAAATGTGAAGCCATTCCGGTAGGCACAGATTATTGGCCAACCTATCTCTTCATTAAAGATAGCGTCTTTATTAAAGTAATTCATAATTGTTGTGACCCTGCTACAGAAACTTATTTTTCAGGAACATATAAACTCCATGAGAACGAGCTAAACCTACTATTTGGTCCGAATCAAATCACTTATTATTACGCTTTTCATATTGAATCCGGAGATACCTTGATAAATTCATTGGAACGAATTGAGGTGAATAAAATACGACCCTCATCCGACTCTCTGGATGAGATTGGATGCGATAAAAATCCTTACTTCAAGCAACGAACAGGAGATTGGGCCGATAGATATATTGCAATGAATGAAGACACTCTGGAAAACCATATTAATTCTATAAAAGCCAAAAAGATTTGGGAAAAGTTATTCAGCAAGCAGTAATAAGCCATTGGTGATGACAAATGATTTGTATAACTTAATTTTGTCGGGCATATTAAACAGTCGCGAAACGAATGAAACCATACATACTATTTTTGCTCAACTTGTTGCTTTTAATGACTAGTTTTCAATATGTTACCCCAAACTTTAAAATAACTAATAAAAATAGTTCGTATAAAATTGTTGTAAAGAACATTGACGATGTTGATTTTAAAAACCTTAGTTATACTTTCACTAATAATTTAAATTACAAACTTGTGAATGGGTCCTTTTACCAGACTTTCAAACCTTTTGGGTTCGACAAAGTAACGCTTCTCAATATTTTCACTATTCATGCAGACAAAACAAAGTATAAACTTATTGAACTAGAACGTCATTATGGAGTGAGGAAGTTCTAATATTTTTGAATTATTTAATTGCTTTCACAGTTAAGGATACGAATTTGATAATGACATCTCAAATTGGAATTTATTAAAGTAAAAAAATATAACCGTAGAAAATGCTGAAATAAATTTTTTATAGTTATAGGTGGGAATCAGGTGACGGTCATTCATCGCCATCCCAAATAGACAGGATTATTTAGTTTAAAGAATGGTGATATGATTATAAAGAGTTGGACATCAGAGACTAACCGGAACAACCGCTAACATAAGGCTTACGCAATTATAAAGAACCATGGCAACAGCATTTTGGATACTGGAAGACGGACGAGGCTGTGCCCAAACGCAATATCTAGAAGCAAATTTACATACTAACAAAAAATAAGTAAATGAGTCCAACACATACTATTAGCAATATTGATCATTATTAGGGTTTTTTTCGTATGTAAAAACCAGTTCGTATTGTCTATCCATGTACGCGACAGAAAAATTTCACCATACTCCGGTAAATTTCGGCTCGGAGCAGAACTGGGTTAAATGACAAAGAAGAATTAAAACAAGTTATTTGCTTTGTCAATGCGGATAACTTGAGGAATTATTCATCTAAACACAACGAAATGTTGTTTGCTCCAAATATTTTCACTAAGCAGAATCTGGAGAAGTTTGAAACTGACTTTACCAACTATGACTGTGAATTCAATACAAAGGACTACACGTTGGTTATTGCTGCATCTTGTACAACTCCCCCAAAACTAGTACACTTTAAAGTAGGCAAAAAAATGTTTAAAAATTAAAAATAAAGAAAGAGCAAATTCACCTACAGATTGCGAACATTCTGAAGAGTTCAGGCACGGTAAATCCAATTCAAAGAGATTACAAGGGAACACGGTGTTTCCCGAGCAGCATTTTACAAATGGAGGCAACGCTATGGCGGCATGGAGGCCAACAGTGAACAACAGTCCAGAGCTTGAGGAGAATACGCTCAAGCGTATGTATGCCAACCTTGCCATGGAACTTGATACAGCCCGAGGTATATCCTAAAAAGCTCTAAAGCCCTGCCACTAAAGGAGCATCATGGAGGATATAAAAACAGAACGGCCGAAGGACATCAGCCAGGGCGTGTCGAGTTATGAGTACGAGCAGGAGCAGTATGGGCTACCGATCGGTCAAAAGGACGATGTACAGTTAATGGAAAAGCTCAGCGCGTTGGCTGTTGAACATCCCCAGAGAAGAGGTTTTGGGGCCATTTCTCCAGTAAAAACCCGGATTAAAGATCAACCATAAGCGATATTTTAGAGTTTACAAGAAGCTCGGTCTACCGCTCGGCGAAAGCACAAGAAACGGCTACCGGCCCGCACAGAGAACCGTGGAGGTGCCCGGTTCGTTTACGAAGACCTGGGTATGGACTTCATGACGATGCATTAGAGGTGGTAGGAAGTTCAGGACGTTTAATATCATAGATGATTATAACGAAGTATTGTTCGCAAGACCGATTACTCTTCCAAAGTAACAAGTGGCATATGGGTGTTAAGGCATTTGATAAACAGGCATGGTAAGCCACTTAAGATAAGGATGGACTGGTCCGGGTTTATCGCAGAAATAGCAAAAAAACAAAGGTAAAACAAACGATATCGAGTTTAAATATGCTCCAGCCGAAACCAATGCAAAATATAACATATCGAGCGTTTCAACGGTTCTTTTAAGAGCGGTGTTTTAGATGCCCACCTTTTCCAGGCAGCAGGAGGTAAGGGAGGAAGCAGCCAAATGGATTGCGATTACAACCATTTCAGGCCTGATGCTTCAGGAGGGATGTCGCCGGTGGAATTTTAGGGAGGCCAAAAAAATTGCCTCTTCTTCCCTCTGTGCTCCGTTACGCTTCGGCTACGCCTTCGCTCCACTACGCACAGAGGGAAGAACAAACTATAACTATATGAAAGAATGTCTACTTTTGTTCTGTACTAAGAATGGGGAGCTTACAGTACCTTCGATGTACTCATTTACCATGCCCGTTAACATACGGCATGGGTCAATATGAATAAACCAATTCTTGTAAAGTATGTACTGCCCTTTTTACAATGGTACATACTAATGATACTTGTCACCATCGGCATTGACTATATATTACACCGGTTTAGCCTGGTATATATCGGCCGCTACATGGGTATTGCCGGAACAGCTATCATCATTCTCTCATTTATTTATTCATTACGGAAACGTAAAATCATAGAAACCGGTTCACCCAAAAATCTGTTGCTGCTGCATGAATATCTTTCCTGGTTCGGCGCTGTTCTTTTGCTGGTGCATGCCGGCATTCATTTCAATGCATTACTCCCCTGGCTGGCCATTTTCATGCTGCTTATTGCCGTAGCCAGCGGACTGGTAGGCAAGTTCCTCCTGAAAAAAGCCAATGAAACACTGAAAGAAAAACGGCAACTGCTGCTGAACTCGGGTATGTTGAAAGACGAGGCCGAGAAGAAATTATTTTTCGACTCCATCACGGTCGACCTGATGAAAAACTGGCGGGTGGCCCATTTACCCATCACGCTTTTGCTGGGCATACTCTCCTTGTTGCATATAATTACCATCCTGCTGTTTGGCTCATGAAAAAGATCATAGTATATAGTGTGATTGCAGTATGTCTGGTGATGATGTACTATTACCCCCAGGTGATGCTGAATCCGGGGGAGATATCATCTTCGCATCAGAAAACAGCGCATGAATGTATGGCCTGCCATGCCCCGTTCCGGGGGATAGCCAACGATAAATGTATCACCTGTCATAAACTATCATCCATCGACATGGATTCCGGCACAGTCGGCGATACCGCTCATGTGAGGATACGCTTTCATGAAAAACTTACGGATGCGTCATGCAGCGATTGCCATACCGAACATAAAGGCAATTTGCCAAATGCCTCGTTCAATCACCGCATCCTGAGTGAGGAGCTCGCAACCCAGTGCAACAGTTGCCACAATACACCGGACAACAAACTGCACCGGTCACTATCAACCGCGTGCAATGCCTGTCATACCGATAAAGGATGGAAAGCGGAGGTGGTATTTAACCACGACATGATACAGGATTCCGATAAAACCAATTGCCTGAAATGTCATAACCAACCATCGGGTGAATTGCACCGGAAGCTATCCACCGATTGCGGGGTATGTCATGCAAAAACCGGCTGGAAAGAGCCCCTTTCATTCAACCACAATGCCATTATCGGGGCCGACAAAACGAACTGTGCATCATGCCATAAGGTCCCTGCCGATGCCCTTCATACCGGGCTTACCGGCAATTGCAGTACCTGCCATGCCATGGATCACTGGAGCCCTTCTACATTCAATCATACTTCATATTTCAGCCTCGATGAAAACCACAATGCAAAATGCAGCACCTGCCACCCCAATAATAATTTCAAGGCTTATTCCTGTTACGGATGCCATGAACATAGTGAAAGCAAGGTCATACGGGAACACACAGAAGAAGGCATAACGAATTTTACAAATTGTACCTCCTGTCACCGCAGCGGAAATGAACACGACATCATTCAAAACGGCAACTCAAACCGCAAAGCCGATAAGAAAGAAGTGGAAGACGTAAAAAAATACATTAAAAAGGAACACGGGCACGATGATGATTGAACGGATCCTTAATGTTGACCTCGCATGAAACCATTTGTTTTTATTCTCCTGTTGTTTTGTAGAGTGCTTGTATGTGCACAATCTCCCCAAAAATATACAAAAGACGGTTTTGCCTTGCAGGCCGGCATAGGCTCGGGCTATGGAGGGAATGGCCTTATGGGAGAATACCAGTTTATAATTCCGGGGCTCAAATTTCCTACCCGTATCACACCCGTTGCCGGGGTGGGCTTCTCCGCGGGAGGACCCGATTCGGGCACGTCGGTGAATTACTGGCTGAATGCTTCTATAGGATGCCATATGGAATGGGGGCAGAAACACCGGTTGTTCGCCGGACCTCATGTGCATGGGAACTTTAATGCAGGGAACAAACCCTCCGGAGCCGGTCCCTATAAAAAATTCTTGTACAGCCCGTCGTTCATAATCGGGTATAAAGGCACCGCCGCCTTCGGACTCATCTGGCAGGTGTATACCGGGCTGGCATACATGCAGAACCCTCTCATACGGGCTTCCACGTATTTTCTTCAACCCGATTTCGGTGTGGGTATCGGATATAAATTCTGACCCGACACTCCCCCATGCCATGGGAAACCCGGGTATTTCATCATGCCTGCGTTCATTCCTGAAAAGGGTTGAAGTTGATGAAAGCGACAAAAAGTTTTCCGGGCCGGAATCGTTCGGATCCATCAGGTATTTAATGATTTTGTTACATTAGCAGAAAATTGATGCGGTCCGGCGAATGCTTTTCATCTCCGGCTACTCCCGAAACGAATACACTTTTCATGATACACAGCTTCCATAAACGCGCTGCCTTACGCAGCCTTCCACTGCTTCTGGTGGCTGTATTGTTTTTTCTGTTGCCCGCCTGCAGGCAAAGCAACCCGCCTGAAAACAAAAATGCCTTTGCCCCGGTAATTCGTGAAGCCCACGGGCATGTGATCCCTGCCGACAGTGTTGCTGCCCCGAAAGTTACCATGGTTGATGCGTCGAAACTGAAACGTGTGGAAGTTACCGGAAATAAGATCAGCCCCTTACGTATCAATACCGACCGGGCCATGGCCCCACGGATAATTAATGCCGGAACACCCCGGCGCATACATCCGGGTGAGGCAGATGTACCGGGGCCCGGAATACAAACCTGCATACCGGCATCGGTGCCTGCCGGTACACCCGAGGTAACCCTTGCGAAAGATGCCTATACCAAAGAACAGAACCCGCAAAACTTCAGTTCCTACAGCAAGCTGCAGGGGTTAAAACACGGCAATATCAATTGTATGATGGAAGATAAGGCCGGCAACCTGTGGCTCGGTACCTGGGGCGGCGGCATGAGCCGGTTCGACGGAAAATATTTCACCCACTATACCGAAAACGAAGGCATGCCCAGCAACGATATACGCAGCATGCTTCAGGATGAGAAAGGCACTATTTGGCTGGCTACCTATGGAGGCGGGCTCTGCTGTTTCGATGGAAAAGTGTTTTCCCGTTACACAACAAAAGAAGGCCTGTGCAGCAATGAACTTACCTGTCTGATCAAGGATAAAAACAACAACCTGTGGTTTGGAAGTACCGGGGGTGGCATCAGTAAATTCGATGGCAAGGTATTCACGCACTATACATCCAAAAACGGGCTCACAAAAGATTCCATCACCTCGGCCTATTGCGATGCCGGTAATCAACTGTGGTTCGGCAGCCAGGGTGGCGGCATCAGCAAGTTCGACGGGCAACAGTTTATTACCTATACCATAAGCGAAGGACTGCCGCATAATGATGTATACGGCATTACCCAGGATTCCCTGGGCAATATGTGGTTTGCCACAGCCGGTGGCATCAGCTGCTTCAACGGCAAAACATTTACAAACTATACCACAGCCCAGGGCTTAAGTAATAACTTTGTGCGTACCGCTTACCGCGATCATGCAGGCATACTTTGGTTCGGCACCTGGGGTGGTGGGGTAAACCGCTTTGATGGCACTTCCTTTTTCCGTTTCACCGAAACCGACGGACTTAGCAACAACTCGGTACAATGCATACAGGAAGATACCTGGGGTAACCTGTGGTTCGGCACCTGGGGCGGTGGGGTAAGCAAATACGACGGGAAACAATTCACCCATCTCACCCAGAACGACGGGTTGAGTATAAACGATGTGTATGGCATTACGCAAGACAGTACCGGACAAATATGGCTCGCCACCTACGGTGGAGGTATTAACCGGTACGATGGCACCTGCTTTACCCATTTCACGGAAAAAGAAGGCATCAGCAACTATGCCTATACCTGCCTGAAAGATAAGGCAGGAAACCTGTGGTTTGGTACCGATGGCAAGGGCGTCTGCAAATTCGATGGACGGTTCATCACCAACTATACCCGAAGCAATGGCCTGTGCAATGATTTTATTTACAGCAGTCTGGTTGACCACAACGGGAACCTGTGGTTTGGTACCAACGGAGGCGGTGTGAGTAAATTCGACGGGAATTCGTTTACCGGTTACGATACCACACAGGGGTTGGCCAATAATACGGTATTGTGTATTACGGAAGATGCCGATGGCAATATATGGTTCGGCACCTGGGGCGGTGGGGTGAGTAAGCTCGATGGAAAACAATTTACCACCTATTCAGAAAGCGGTGGACTCAGCAGTAATATTGTTATAAGTGCATTGTGCGACAAGTCGGGACATCTGTGGTTTGGTACTTACGGCAACGGGGCCTGCCGTTTCGATGGAAAATCATTTACCTCCTTCACCGAAAAAGAAGGGCTAAGCAACAATGTAGTGATGAGCATACTGGAAGACCGGTATGGCAGCCTTTGGTTCGGCACCCGTTTTGGACTGAGCCGTATGACCCGGGAAAAACAGGAACTGCTTCAGCGCAAAGTGACCACGGGTAGCTGGTCGGAAAGCGATGTGCTGTTTAAAAACTTTACTTACTCCGATGGGTTTCTGGGTATAGGGTGCAACTCCAACGCCATGTATGAAGACAACCATGGTACCTTGTGGATCGGGGCCAACGACCGGCTCACGGCTTTTCATTCCCCGCAGGCAGGTGATATCACCGATACTATCCCACCCAATATACAGGTGACCGGACTGGAACTGTTCAACGAACCCATACAATGGTCGTCGCTCTTCTCGCATCAGGACAGTAGTTTTACTTTAGGCAACGGCGTATCGGTAGGACATCTCTCCTTTAAAAAC
>JBGAVF010000182.1:0-6313 GCA_044228315.1 Bacteroidia bacterium
AGTCATCCGGTTGCAGAAGGGCAAACACTTCTTCGCCCGATTTCAGGAACATATTGGTTTGCAGGTTTTTCAGGTAACTTACCTTTCCATCGGCCACCGCAACCAGGCGGAAACGTTGCTGCCAGCCGTAGATATAATTTGAAATGGTTTTTTGAAGGGTTTTTACCGATTCCATAGTGCCGGTCTCTTTTGCGTTTTTATTGAAACCGGCCTGGTTCAACTGCAGTTCCAGATTATTCAGGATCACCGTATTCTGCACCTGTGTTTGCTGCAATTGTTCGAGTTGCAACTGCTTGTTGTTGTATTCGGTCTGGCTTTGAAAATACTCCTGCTTGGAAAGCACTTTGTCGCGGTACAGGGCAGCATCCGATTCATATTTCACTTTTGCGTTGATCAGTTCTTTCTGATAGATATCCAGCATGCGTTTATTGATGCTGATAAGTTCTTTCTGATGTGCTACTTTCAATTTCAGCTCCGACAACTCCGCATCATCAATACGATAGCTTTTGCGGAGATTGATGGAAGATATTTCTTTCTGCAGTTCATTGAAAACACTTTGCAGATCGCCGAGTGCCACCCCGTTGGTATCGGGCACCGGCAGCACCTCGCTGTTCATTCGAATGGCTCGTTCCAATTGCGACAGGTAATCTTTTATGTATTTCACGGCATTGGCCGACATTGGGTTTTCCAGTTCAGCAAGTACGGTTCCTGCTTTTACCTCTTCGCCGTCTTTTACCATCAGTTGGGTGATGTTGCCTCCTGAGAGGGTTACAATTTTTACCGGAGGTATCACCGAGGTGATCTTTACCGAACCCGAAATGATCTCCGGATAACGGATCAGCCAGCACAGGAAAAGTCCGAAAACAATAACCAGGAAAATAGCTGTTATACCCCACCGGATGATCCAGGTAGGCTGCCTCGACATGATTTCCTGTATCTCATCGCTGCGTAGGTTCAGATCTTTTTTAACCGATGCCATGTGTTTATGAATCCATTTTTTCCAGTTCCAGTTGGTTTTTTACAAGGTTGAAATAGGCCCCTTTCATTTCAAGCAGTTCATGATGATTGCCCTGTTCAATGATCCGGCCCTGGTCGAGCACCACGATCTGGTCGGCATTGCGCACGGTACTGAGGCGATGGGCGATCACCACCACCGTTTTGCCTACAAACCACCGGTCAAAATTTTCCATGATGATGCGCTCGTTTTTCGAGTCGAGGGCAGAGGTGGCTTCGTCGAAAAAGAGGAACTGCGGATTTTTATACACGGCCCGCGCAATCAGGATGCGTTGTTTTTGTCCGCCTGATACTCCGATACCGTTTGCGCCGATCTTGGTATTATACGCCAGCGGAAGGTTCTCGATGAATTCGCGGATGTTGGCGATCTCAACCGCTTCCATCAGTCGTTTCTGATCGATATGTTCAGCCCCCACGGCAATGTTATTGGCAATGGTATCGCTGAAAATAAATCCTTCCTGCATCACTACACCGCACCGGTCGCGCCAGGCCGACTGGGCCACATTGTTCAGGTTGTATGAATGCACAAATATTTCACCGCGGTTGGGCTCATAAAATTTCAGCAACAGTTTCAGCAGCGTTGTTTTGCCACTGCCACTGCCACCTACAATAGCGGTAATTTTATTTGGTGGTATGGTAAGATTCAGGTTGCGTATCACCCAACTCGACTCCGGTCCGGCATACTGAAACGAAACCTTATTCAGTTGTATCCCGGCTTCATCCGGAAGGTCTTCAATTTTGTCAGAGCCTTTGGGCTCTTCATCTTCACGGGTATGGATTTCCTCCAGACGTTCCAGGCTCAGACGTGCATCCTGAAGCCCGTGCATGAAATTCACCAACTCTGCAATGGGCCCGTTCAGTTGCCCGATGATATAGGAGATGGAAAGCATGGTTCCCACCGTAATACTTCCTTTGATCACCAGGCTTGCTGTAAGAAAGGATATGAAGATGTTTTTAATTTCATTGATAGCATTTGCGCCAAACGACTGGGTTTGATTGAGTGTCAGCTTCTTTATACTGGCTTTAAAGAGCCGCGACTGAATATATTCCCAGCCCCAGCGTTTCTGGCGTTCGGCATTGTGCAGTTTTATTTCCTGCATACCGTTGATCAGCTCTAGTATTTTCTCCTGATTTTTTGAGGCCAGCTCGAATTGCCGGTAATCAATAAGTGCACGTCGTTTCAGAAAAAAGGCAACCCAGCCAACATATAAAATACTGCCGAAAATAAACACCATGAACACCTTTATATCATAGAACATGAGTACAGCACCAAATACCACCAGGTTAATAAGTGAGAACAACACGCTAAGCGAACTGCCGGTAAGCAGGTATTCAATGCGTTTATGATCATTGATGCGTTGAAGTATATCCCCGTTCATTTTTGAGTCGAAGAAGGAGATGGGCAGGCGCATCAGCTTGGTAAAAAAATCGGAAACCAATGAGATGTTGATGCGTGTGCTGATATGCATCAGCAGCCAGGCCCGTATCAATTCAATGGCCGTTCGGCCGAAAAACAGAAACAGTTGCGCAATTAAAATGAGGTATACAAAATGAATATCACGGTTGCGTATACCAATATCAACCACGCTTTGTGTAAGGAATGGAAATACCAGGGAAAGCAAACTGGCGGCCATCAGCCCCACAATAATTTGTGCCAGAAAAGCTTTGTGTGGCCTCAGATACGGGAACAGAAAGTTGAATCCTTTTTTCTTGCTGCTTTTCTCATCTTCCATCTCATAAAACTCGGGAGTGGTTTCGAGCAGCAGTACAATGCCTTCCTTCACCGCATCGCCTGCACCCGCCCCGATCCAGTGCTCCAGAAACTCTTCTTTGGAATAATGCACTAGGCCCATGGCCGGGTCGGAAATATATACACGGTTGTTTTTTATTTTATAAACAACCACGTAGTGATTCTGATTCCAGTGAATGATACATGGAAGCGGAGCCTGTTCCGACAACTGGCTGTAACTGATTTTGGCACCCAGGGAACGGAACCCAATTCCTTCGGCGGCAGCTCCCAGCTGATACAGATTGGAGCCTTCCCGTGTGGTATAGCTGCGGGCCCGTAAGGTAGCCAGCGAATATAAGCGTCCGTAAAACTTCGCAATGATCCGCAGGCATGTGGGACCGCAATCCATGGCATCCGCCTGAATGATGGATGGGAAGAACAAGGGCTTCTTAAAATTGAATATTTTCAGATTCTTCAGTAGTTAGTTTGGTGCAATATAGTAATTATGATGTAACCACAAAAAAAGGCCGGTGTGTGATACCGGCCTTTTAAAGGAATTTTAAAAAGGAAGAACGAAGCGCGACTATCCTTGTGTTCCGTCGTCGTTGATCTTCATGGTTCCATCATCATTGAATTGCGGTTTCTGATCTTTTTTCGCAATATCCAGATCGGTGTTGTTAGGATTCAGCGGATCGAAATCAGGAACAGCGGTAACGACACCACCACCAAGAATGGTTTCTCCGTTTACTGCATCTTCTTCAAAATTTTTAAGCGATTTGGTTTCATTAGGGTTCGACATGGGTTTTGTTTATTAAGGGTTATAGATAATTGAATATGCTAATGTATATATGTTTTAGTATAACTCCCAAATGGAAAAAGCACTTTGAACCAAAAGTGATAGCATGTAGCGGATTTTTAGTAGGATGCTGTGGCTGCAAATACGAGCGGATTTTGCTTAGAAGTAAATCAGGAATCGATGTTATATATTGAGTATTAGTGTAGTAAAAAACCTAACGCTTGTAAGCATGATTCGTTTGCACCGGGACAATTATTTTGAAGCTAATATTCCTTCCCATATTAAAAACGCCCGTTCTGCCGGTTTGGTAATTCTCGGGTGCATACTTTAACCGGCTCAGATGCGATTGGTAGGCCTTATCTGTAATATTCTGAATGCTTAGCATCAACTGGCAAAGGGTACGTCCGTTTTTTCCTTTTATATCACTGCCCGCACCGGCATCCAGTAATAAGTATGCGGGGGTGGGTGTTTCGGTATGGCTCTCCAGCATCACATGATTTTGGGCGGCATAATACCGGGCATTAAATCGAATGTAAGTATTGAAAAGATGCGTACCTGTTTTTTTTAAATCGGCACGTACCTCTGAGTTCAGGGTGAGGGGAGGGATGAAAGGAAGATTTTTTCCGGTTATGACCGCATTCTGCTGAGTACCTCGTACATACGAGATAGAATTTTCAAAATGCAGCCAGTCCAGCGGATGGGGGTGCAGATCGAATGAATATTCTGCCCCGCGAAGCCAGGCATTGCCTTGTATAAAGGCATATACGCCTATGAGAGATGACGGGTCGAGCAGACTGTCGGAGCCGCTCATGGCAATCAGTTTTTGTAAAAAAATGTAATGCTGAATGGAATTGCTGAATACGGATAATTCAGAAGAGAAATGTGCGCTCTCATAAAGCAGACCCAGATCCGCCTGAAGTGAGGTTTCGGGTACCAAAGCGGTATTGCCTACTTCGTATCGGAACGTGCCTTCATGTAATCCGTTGCTGTTCAATTCAGCCGCTTGTGGTGCACGGTATCCTCGTGCAATGTTTGCTTTCACACCAACAGTTTTTGAATACTGGTATGTGGCACCCAGGCTGCCGCTGGTATTATAAAAGTTCCGGTGGGTGGCTTCGAACCGAACTTCATTGCTGTCCATCAACCGTTCACTGCGGTAAAACCGTTCATCAAAACGAATGCCTCCGGTTATAGTAAGCTTCTCATTCACATCTTTTTTCAGATATGAAAAGGCACCCAGGTCGGATTGTATGTATTGAGGTATCAGAAACTCGGTGCCCGTATTTTTATTCTGCTGAACCAGTGCATTGGCACCCAATGTTATTTGCCAGTTGTGCATTTCAGGGAAGTAATACTTAACATCGAGGGTGCCGGTTTGAAGCAGCATATGCAGCCCTTCCTCACGCGGGTTCAGTATATTCCCGAATTCAATGCGGTTGTTACGTTGAACCGCTAACAATACCGAAACCCGTGATCTGTGAATGATAAAGGTATTGTCGAGACCCAGTTTTGTGTGCCGGATCTGCTGTCGGGGAATCATCAGATTTCGGTTCATCAGATCATGTTGGGTGGCCACTTCATAGCCCGGTATTCCGCCGGCAAGCACAGCAGGTTTTAAAAATTTACCACTCAGGCTGTCGCGTTCACCTTCGATCATGCCGGGTTGCTGGCTGAAATTACTGAAGAGAAGATGTGTGAAACCCCACTTACGGTTAATACCTACGTTCCCTGAAATGCCGTATTCTTTGAAGCCGGAATTCAGCACATAGCCATCGTAGGCATTATGGTAACTGGCTGCGTTTTTTATACTGCCTCTAAGCATCCACTGAATGCCATGTATGTTGCCGTTTTGCATGCCTGAGAAGCCATGCATACGGTTGTTGGTTTGATAATTATAGATAAATGCGCCCACCGGCTGTACCTTCAGCAACCGAAGGGGTGCTGAGGATATTAATTACCCCGGCCATGGCATCGCTGCCGTACATAAGGCTGGCCGGGCCTTTCAGGATCTCTACGCGGTCGGCGCTGAATTCGTCGATCTCTATGCCGTGTTCATCACCCCATTGCTGGCCTTCCTGACGAATGCCGTCATTCAATGTAATGATACGGTTGTACCCCAACCCGCGGATAACAGGTTTCGAGATGCCGGCTCCGCTGCTAATTTGAGCCATTCCCGGCTTGCTGCTCAATGCATCAATAATATTGGTGGAAGTAGATTTTATCAGTGCATTATGATCAACGGTTATAACGGCTGCCGGCATTTTGCGTAATTCGGTTGCCCTAGAAGCACCCGTAACCAATACTTCGCGTGTTTCCACCACCGATTCGTTCAATGTGAAATTATGCTCTTCTCCATTGCAAAGTTGTAACGATACCAGTAAGGTGTTATACCCGATAGCTTTTATTTCGGTCAGGTATTTTCCCCGGGGAATATTCTTTATTTCATAATACCCGGCTTCGTTGGTCACCGTACCGGTTTTTATATCGTGAATAAAAACCTGTGCCCCGATTATGGGGGTATGGTCAGCGGAGTCGGTGATGTAGCCGTAAATACGGCATTGTGCTGACGAGGTGTAGGCAGTGCCCCACAGGAATAAGAAAAGTATGAAGTTACGGATGTAATTCATAGATAGTAAATGGGTTGATTGAATAAAATGAAACGAAAACCAGCTGAATGGAATCAGGCTTCCGGAGGTCCTTTGTTTTCAGTATAGGTTTCAGGTAAGAAACGGGGAGGCAGGGTAAACGGTAGCTGCAGGTCCGTTGGGATGCCT
>JBGAVF010000183.1:0-3161 GCA_044228315.1 Bacteroidia bacterium
ATGCTGGCAGTGGTATCGGCGGTGTTCCATAAAAAACGGGTAGCGGTACCGGTAGTTGTCAGCGTTTTTGAAGTACCTGAGCAAACCGCCGTATCATTGTTAGTGATAATGGTGGGTGCCAGTTGCACAAAAATGGAATCATACACCGTATCGCACAGGTACAGTGTTTTTAGTTTATACTTTCCCGATGCACTTACAGTAATACTCTGTGTGGTGGCACCTGTATTCCACAAATAATACGAGGCGGTGATGGTGGGTGTAATGGTGTAGGAAGCTGCACACACCGAGGTATCGTTGGGCAGAAACGTGAGCGTATTATTCTGGGCTGTTAGTTTGGTGACAAACACATCGGTGCTTCCAAAGCTTGAGACCGATTTACTTCCGAAATTACACGTACCGTTGAAGGTACCGGAAACATACAAATTGGAATTTTTATCTTTGGCAATACACCAGGCTTCATCCCCCAATACACCTCCAAACGACTGTGAAGTGAGTGCCGCTCCGGCAGCATTGGTGGTGATCAGGAAAATATCGGAGGCACCGGTGCTGCTTAAGGTACCCGAGCCTACGGTGAAAGAGTTATTATAATTTCCGGTCCACACAATTTTACTGCCGTTGACAACCACCGAGCGGGCAATATCATCACCGCTGCCGCCCCAGTGATCCACCCAAATCAGGTTACCCAATGTATCATATTTTGCGCCGTATATGTCATACCCTCCGGTGCTGGCAATGGTTTGTGTGGAAGCATTGGCGGAACCCAGGGTAAAAGCGGCTCCCTGATAACAACCCGAAACATACAAAAATCCATTATCGTATGCCATCATGTTTACCCCGTCGTATGAATTGCCGGTGAATGGCTGTCCCCATTTGTAGGTACCGGCTGATGTGTATTTCAGTACGCATCCGTCCCATCCGGCAGTTGCGCTGTGTGCCACTGTGAAAGCGGTGCCGTTAATGGCGAGCGTATTCCAGTATTGCCCGGCTACATAAATATTATTATTGGTATCAATTTCCAGTGCTACGCCAATATCATCGCCGCTGCTTCCGGCGGTGCGCACCCACTGGAACGTTCCGGCAGCATCAAATTTCTCGACAAACAGATCATACACACCTGCACAGGTATAGGCGGTACCCCCAAAGGTACAGCTCACACCATTATAGCCATAGTACCCAGTAATGATCACATTGTTCTGGTTATCGGTTTTTACACCAAATGAATTTTCCTTTCCGGTTCCTCCGCCTGCATTAATGGCCCAGGTGAGCACCCCGGCGGTAGTATATTTGGCAAGATACAAATCCTGACCACCGGTACTGCTCAGTGTCTGGTTCGATGCATTGGAGGAATATAAAGTACAGCTGTTGCTGTGCGATCCGGTGACATAAATATTGTTGTTCTTACGTGGCAACGACCACGGTACCTTCATCATTCACGCTTACCGATTTTTTCAGCGAAGTACGTTGCATATCGTCGAGTTGTTGAAAATTATCTTTTAATCCGTTACTGGTAATGGAGAATGAACCAAAGGTGGCCGTGCCGGAAAACGTTCCGGTTACATACGTATTCCCTGAGCTGTCGACAGCGCAGGAAAAATAGGAAAGGTCTGCATTAGAACTTCCCATTTTTGTAACCCATGCCGGTGTTTGTGCCAGCACAGAAAGAGAAACCAACACCGATAAAATGAACAGTAAATTTTTACGCATGCAGACGGAATTAATACCGCCAAATATAAAGATAAATACTACAAATCGGCCATTTATTAAAACATACAAAATAGCTATAAATGAACATCTTATGATTCCATACCCGCATCCTGAATACGGGCCTTCTGCCGCTGACTATTATACATACGGATTGTAGTGCTTGCGCTACCCATGGTACCCGGCCTCTTTTAACTTTTGCAAACAAACAGCATCCGGTTTTTCCTTCATAATGATGGTGCCCACCCGGCCAGCACTGCATGATACCAATTCAGCATAAAGATATGCCTTTCAATGCACGTTTTGTCAATCACGGTAGTCGGACCCGCCCGTCGCAGTTTCTCTTCATCTGCGCAGGAATAGCTTAGTCGTTTTGTTTTTTAAAGAAGGTGTACTTCAGATTTAATGCCAGTGCTACTTTATTTATCTCACGCTCGGAAACCGTATAGATATAGTTCCCCACCTCTTCAAAATTTTCATACTTGTATAACCCTTTCCATTGCAACATCAATATATTGGTTACACTGCGAATGCACTTTACGAAAAAATTATCCTGTGTATACAAAATGTTCTTATCGAGTGGTTCGATGAGTACAACACCTTTTTTTGCCACCCGCAGCATTTCATACAAGGCAATGGCAGGCCGGGGAAAATGATGGTAGGCTTCTTTGCACAAAACAAAGTCGAAATGCCCGTCGGGGAAGCTCATCTTCTCGGCATTTTCAGTAGCGTAATCGGTGATGAAACCATCGCGTTTTGCCTCTATAAGCAATGTGTCGCTGATGTCGGAAGCCAGTACATTTTTCAAGCCTTTTCCAAGAATATAATGGGCATCGGTGCCGTAGCGTCCATCGCCTACGGTAAGCCATGAGGCCTCCGGATGGGCTTCTATCAAGGCATCCATCAGCCGGTAACTGCGCTCGTGCCTCCAGTAATCTACCGTGTCTTTTTTCTTCCAGTTCTCCAGTTGTGCGCCGGTGGTTTCCTCAAAATGCTTCTTGTGGAGTTCGTAACTTTTCTCATTGAAGTCGCTCATATTACTTTTTATGGAAGATGGATTTCGGGTAAAAGATATTGATGATTTTAATAATGCGAAGGGCGCCGAATGACTGCACCGCATAATAATCGCTCAGCAACGGATATTTCGCTGTGGATCGCTTGATCTCGCTTGTGATAAAATCCCTCTGCATCTGCTGCATGCGGGTGATGTAACGAACATAGATCTCTTTTTCATATCGCCCTATCGTTTTGCAATAATCGTAAATGCTGAGTTTGTACATATTGAAACGGTTCTTCCGCACACCGTGAAAATGGTAAAAGATGAGTTTTTCATCCTTTACATAATATTCGTCGTCTTGTTTATTCAACGGCGAAATATCCAGGTTCCACGATGCCACGCAGGCTCCTTTATGTTGAATCATTTCTACGCTTTTAAACAATGCCGGCCACCGGTCCAGATA
>JBGAVF010000183.1:3224-6970 GCA_044228315.1 Bacteroidia bacterium
GCCCTCCAGTGTGTCTTTGCACCAGGCAAGACAATCGGCTTTCCATTGTTTCAGGCAGGCCATGCCCTCTTCATCTCTTCGGAAGGATTGAAAACTCACATTGTATTTTCCGTATTTCTCCAGGCGCCGGTTGGCTTCCGAAAACCGGTGGGGTGAAATGTACACCGATTTCCCGCTACTGAATAATACGCCCGGGTCGCTGTAAAAACACAGGTCGGCATCGAGGGAAGTGATGCGATCGACCTCGGGAAAATGTTCCAGCACATACAAGGGCAAAACCGGACTCAGGGTAAAAATATATTCCACCCGTGACCGGTTTCCTTTGGCCTGCAAAAGAGTGGCATCCTGCTCCACCGCGTGCAAGGAGATCGTCACCACTTCTTCCATGGGATGTTCTTTGAAATACATTTCTGTTTTTTCATCCAGACATAGCACATACATGCGAAACCGACCTGTGCATTCTTTCAGGGAATGTATCATCACCAGTGCCCGGGGCAGGTAGTTGAAATCGAAAAAGGTGGTGAAATACAGCATCAGTTTTTTACTTCAAAAATTAATCCCTGCCAGAAAGCCGGAACGCCATTGAGTGTTATATCCGGCTCCTGATCACTACGAAAAGTTGCCAGTACATTATAGTCAGGAAAATATGCCGGCAGTGTTCCTTCTTTAAAAAAACGGGTTGGATACGACCCATCATATACATAGCGTGTGATATGCTGCACTGCTATTTGCTCACGGCTTGAGAAAGCGGTACGATCCACATAGATCCAGGGAACACGGGCAGCATTTACAGCGGCAGTGAACACCTTCGGGTTCTCGAGATAATGCAGCACAGATGAAAACAAGCAAACATCCACAGCATATTTCTGTAACGCTTCCTCTAATGAGAATTCAAATTTCAGCGATTCGGTTTCAAATTCATTTCGCCCTATGGCCACAAACTTTGGTTGCTCCACAATTACCCAGGTTACCGGTATGGCAGGGAACAACGCTTTGTTCTGAAAATACTGGGAAGCAAGGGCACCACCGAAATCGAGCACCGTTAGTTGGGTACGATTACGCGCCGCTTTTTGCAACAGATACAGCAGTTGCCAGTTATAGTCGGTTGTATAGAACAGCATGCCATCCCGTTCGTAGGTTGCCTTTCCGTTCTTTACAGCTCGTGCGGCATTTGCAACCGTCTCAATAATGGCATCCGCATCGTATCCCCCGCAGGCTCCCAACGCTGCCTCCCACGATGGGTACTCCCCTTTCCAGAAAATATTGGGCGGGTTCACGATGCGATAGGCCTTTACAGCCAGTTGTTTCAGTATTCCCATTAGCGGTAGGTATCCAGCTGTAACGTTAGTTTTTCGAACAGGGTGCTGTTATTCCTGTAATAATTTTTAATGATGTTGAATGCTTCGGCATTCTCTTTTATCTTCTGGCGTTCAACCCGTATCTCCCCTTCATACAGATCCACCTCAAGCCGTTCATCAAAGGTGCTGTGCTGACCCGAGTCGTCGAGGCCGATATTCTTTACCAGGCTCTTGCCCGGGTGCAGTGTAATCATGTGGCGCAGTAACGCATGCGCATGCCAGCGAACGGCCCAGGAGTTATTCTTTCCGGCGATCTGATCGCAGAGCATGCCGTAATAGTTATAGCTGTTATCGAAGTTGAGTGCCTTCACCATCCGCTGTTCCTTCAGTGCTTTCCGCAGCAGGGTGCCGTCGGTTTCGAAATGCACCCAGGCCCGCTGCCATGTAGCCCATCCCCAGCAATCGGTGCCACGCAGGAAATAGGTTTCGGGTAAAGGCTCACGTACCGGCAAACAATACCCGTGCACCGAGGCCACCTGGGTATCGTTCTTATACATGGCCAGGGCGTTGTTCATATAGGTGAGAAAATGCGGGGCCAGTAAAAAATCATCTTCGAGTACAATTACTGTATCCGAAGTTTTGAGTTGTTCGGTAACCCCACGGATAATGGAACTTGCCAGTCCAAGGTTCTTTTCACGCCGTATAATGCTGACGGTTTTGCACCACGATTCGGATGAGGCAACGGCAAATACTTCCTGAAAAAGTGCCTCGCTTTCGGGAGTAGGTTGCTTGGGGAAGTCGATATAGATGGTTAGATCACTTTCGGCAGCCAATGCATTGCACTTCAGCGACTCCAGTGTTTTCCTCACATGGTGTGGCCGGTTGTAGGCAAAGAGTACAATGGGTGCCGGGGTCATGCTCAGGCCTTCCGTTTATATATAGTGGTTTGCATGTATTGGGTCTCGGCCACACAGGGTCCGAGGTATTCCAGTTCCACTGTGAAGAGTTTCATCAACTCTTCTTTCAGTGCTTCGGTATAGTAAGTACGGTCGGTGTTGTCGAGTACTATACGACCACCCGGCTTCACCTTGTTCATAGCATGCAGCAGGCAACTGTTGCGGGCCCTTCCGTCAATGAATACCCAGTCGAACGAAGCGTCGGGGTACTGATCGATGAACGAGGCATAGGCCCGGAACGATAGCCCCGGATAAGCACCATCGTTGCTTTTGTAAGCAAGGGGATCTGTGTATTCGGTATGCGGGTTGTTGGGTTCAGGGTCACCGGGCTCCACCAGATGCAGGTTGCAATTCTCGATAGGGTTTTTCGAAACGATATCGTACCACTCCTTGTTATGCTCCACAGAGATAAGATGCACCTTGCGATCGGTGAGAAACAAAGAAGAGCCCCCGCATCCGTATTCGAATACCTTATCACCTGCTTTTACCTCACGGGAAAGAAAATCTACCACATGGAAGTTCATCCAGGGAAGGTGCAGGGCAAACGGTGATTTACCCACCGAAGCCACCCATCGCGGGAAATAACGCAATGCATCGAAAAAGAGTGCATAGCGATGGTATTTGAAAGGCTGTTTAAAGTAGTAGTATATTCGGGATAACATGCGCGGAGTTGAAGGCGTCCGAACGATGGAACGAACCTCGCATCAAAAATAAGATTTCTATTTGATTTGAGAGGGAGGCCCTGATTTGAAGAAAGCATGCTTTTTCATTTGCCTTTTTTCATTCTGTACTTCAACACAAACACATCGGCACTCCCTTCGTTTTTCAATTCGGCATTTCCCGTTTTCATGCCATTCGCTTCGAAGGAACCGGTGATATATATGCTGCCTTTAGCATCCGTGGCGATGCCGCGTCCGCAGTTCCGGCCTTTGCCACCGGCACTTGTTGCCCATACAGCATCCCCTTCTGGTGAATACGCTGTGATAAAAATATGCTCTGCATTCGCATCGGTGTTTTTTAACGTGTCTTTTCCGAAAGGCAGGGCATCACTGCGGAAGGAGCCGGTGATGAACACCCGCCCTTCCCCATCGGTTGTATAGCTTCGGGGGCCTTCAAAATCACGGCCACCGGCCCGTTTCGCCCATAGCACCGTTCCCTGTGAATCCAGCTTTACAAGAAAAATATCGGCCTCTCCGGCATTGCTCAACGTGGTTTGTCCGATACTCAGGGAATCACTGGCAAAAAAACCGGCTACGTAAACATTCCCCATCGGGTCGGTAAAACAATTCCCTATTTCGGTGGAATTTCCTCCTATGGCTTTGGCCCATATCACGTTTCCGTCGGGTGCATACTTGGCCACAAAAACATCCCCCGTTTTTTCAGCATGGTTATGAAGGGTAATGGAATCGAACGTGATGCTTTCTCCGGTAAAGAACCCGCCGGCATAAATATTTCCGTTGGGATCCGTGGCACAACTTTGTCCTTCATCATG
>JBGAVF010000184.1:0-6235 GCA_044228315.1 Bacteroidia bacterium
TATACACCGCATAGTAATTGCATGTAGTATCCTTTTTCCAGGTAAGGGTGATCTCATGGGTTGCAGTATTGTACGATGCCGTTAGATTTACTGTAACATCCCGAGATGTTTGTGCCGATGAAAAGCTTATTAAAAGAAAAATGAAGAGAGTGGTGTAAAGAAATCTCATAGTGACAGGTTTTTTCAAAAATAATGAATTCACCCGTATTAAATTCAAACACAGGATTAAAAATAAATCAAAAGCAATGTGTTTACACCCCTATAAATTTAAAAAACAGAACCCGTTGTATTGGGAAGAAAGGAAACTAGATGATCGAATAGATCGCGCTGATAAGCCCCATGCCAATTACGGCAATATTCAATACCACCAGAATTACTTTTTGCAACACTGAGGTTGAGATGGCTTCGGCTTCTCCCTGCTTGCTGAACATGGCTATGATAACTTTGAAATAATAATACACCCCTACCAGTGAAGCAAGGATGCCGATCACAGCTACCCAGGTATACCCGTTGCTGATGGCCAGGGAAAGCATATAATATTTAGCAAAGAACCCGCTAACCGGTGGAATCCCCGCCATGGATAACATGGCCACCGTCATGGTTCCTGCAAGCAACGGATTGCGCTTCACAAGCCCCTGAAACGAGGCAATGTCTTCACCGCCGCCGTTCTCTCCTACTATTTTCAAAACCATAAATGCCGCCAGGCTGGTGATGGCATAGGCAGCTGCATAAAAGAACAACGCATGAATACTTTGTGTGTTGGAAAAACAAAGAATTGCCATCATAAGAAACCCTGCATGTGATATGCTTGAATAGGCCAGCATTCGCTTGGTATTGGTTTGGTAAGCCGCTATAATATTACCAATGAACAGGGAGGCAATGATGAGTAATAGTAACAGATTCGGATATGCTCCCGGAACCGACGGAAGTGCTGTATAGAACAGGCGCATTAACGCAGCGAAAGCAGCCACTTTCACAAATGACGCCATAAATGCGGTGACACTTGTTGGGGAACCGGAATACACATCGGGAGCCCAGAAATGAAACGGGGCGGAAGCTGTTTTAAAGGCCATGGCAGCCATGAGCATTACAATGCCCACGGTGAACATGGGTGTGGCTACAAAACCTTCCGATGAAACCTTCATACGCATGGTATACAAATCGAACGTGCCGGTGGTACCGTAAATCAACACAATGCCAAAAAGCATGACACCGGTGGCAAACGACCCCATCAGGAAATATTTCAATGCTGCCTCATTGCTCTCCAGATTTCGCTTATTACTGCCGGCCAGCACATACATGGGAATAGAAAGAATTTCGATGCCCAGGAAAAACATTACAAAATTGGTGTAAGAAGCCAGACACAATCCACCAACTACGGAAAACAAAATCAGTGAAAGGTGATCCGTTTCATTGGTAAAATCAGAGAAGAAATTGAAATTGATGAGTATCCACAAAAGGGTAACAATTAGCATGAGCAGTATAAAACTCATAGCATACCGGTCGAAATGCATCATGTTCTGAAGATTGTAGTTGAAATCGAATTCAACTACCACCGATACAATAGCACCAACGATCCCCAGCAATACCAGAGGAATTATCAGTTTTTTAAAGTTTACTATTTCAGCGAGCAGGGCCAGTATGCCAAGTCCTGCGAGTATTAAAATTGCATCCATTCCGTTGTGTTTTTCTAAATTACGTTGCTGTAATTAATTCATCCCATTCAGGGTTTTGTTATGTATTTCATTACCTCACCGGCGGAGAGGTCGAGTAATATTTTCGGGTAAACGCCACTTATAAAAATAAAAGCACCCAGTACAACCAGTAAAATGGTTTCAGAACTTTGTAAGGCCGGAAAAGACAGGGTGAGCTTACCGGTATTTCCCAGCATGATTCCCTGATAACTGCGAAGCATATACACTGCTCCTAAGATCACCGTTAAGCCGCCAATTGCAGCAAACCATGCGTTGTACTGGTACAAACCGTTGATCAGCAGAAACTCACCAACAAATCCATTCGAAAGCGGAAGGGCTACCGAACCCAGCAGCACCAGCAAAAACAATAAGGCAAAACGGGGGTTTACCTGACGGATACCTCCGAGTTCAGCTATGGTATCGGTGCCGGTGTTTCGCTGAAGTATATCGCATATAAAGAACAACCCTACTACATTTATACCATGCGCAAACATTTGTACCAAAGCGCCCTGAATCGCAACTTCCTTATAAGTAAAAATCCCTGCACAAATGAGCCCCACGTGGGCAATGGAAGAATACGCGATCAGGCGTTTGAAATTAACCTGAACTATTGCAATAAGGGATGCATAAACGATACTGATTACCGAAAGTGCAATTACAATGGGGGTATAAAAAGAAACTGCTTCAGGAACCATTGGCAATAGCCAGCGTATAAGTCCGAAAGTACCCATCTTCAGCATGATACCCGATAAGAGCATCGTACCCTGGGTAGGTGCATTTGTATATGTATCGGGCTGCCAGGTATGAAAAGGGAACACCGGCATTTTAATAGCAAATGCTACAAACAAAAACCAGAATACCCGCGCCTGCAGATGAAAAGGAAGGGCTTTACCGGCCGCATACAACGATGTAAGTTTAAAACTATGGTCGGCGGTATGCTGATACAACGTAATTAAAGCGATCAGCATAAATAAACTGCCGGCCATGGTATACACGAAGAATTTAAATGTGATACGCTGACGGCCTTCTCCTCCCCAGATCAGGCAAATAAAATAAATAGGAATAAGCGCCAGTTCCCAGAAAATGTAGAATACAAGTCCGTCCATAGCCATAAATACCCCCAGCAATGCTGATTGCATAAAAGCCATTAGTGCAAAGAATGCTTTCGGACGGTTTATATCCCGGTTGTAGGTTGATAATACAATAACCGGCAATAAGGTATTGGTTAGTAGTAACAGGAGAATACTTAATCCGTCGGCTGAGAAGGAAAGGGTGCTTCCGCCCCATCCGAACCAGTTTTGATCCAGCACCAATGCGGTATTACCCGGATCGGTGCGAAGGGTATTCACCACCAGCAACGTGAATAAAAACGAAATGAGGGTGCCTGCCATGGCAATATTTCTGCTGTTCCGACCGGGCAGCAGAAATATCAATGCAGCGGTACACAACGGAAGTAGAAGAAGTAAAATAGGATACATGTATATTTTATTTTATGTAAATAATCCGATGATGAGGAACAATGCAATACTTATAACCAGTGCAAACATATAGAAGCCTGTTTTTCCGGTTTGCATACGTCTTACTTTTTCGGAGGTGATATTCACCAGCTTGCCGGTTCCGTTCACCACACCGTCGAATATCGCTTTGTCGAATAGATTGTAGAAAACCGAACCGATGGCATTCAGGGGGCGGGTGATGCAGGCATTGTATATCTCATCAATATAGTATTTATGATAAAGTATCTTTCCTGCCGATGCATCAATGGAAGCATCCGTTCCCGGTACTGTTTTCTTGCCAATGTATTTACTGTAGGCATAGGCAATTACCACAGCCAGTAAAGCTAGGGTAATACCGATCAGCATCACTTCGGTTTGCAATGAAAAGCCGGTTTCAAACGCTTTGACCGATGACTCCAGATACGGGTCGAGCCAGTGGTGGGTTCCCATGGCATGAGCCAACCCGTGAGGAATGCCGATGAATCCGCCAATTATACTAAGTGCTGCAAGTACCATCAATGGTACGGTCATTGTTTTTGGAGACTCATGCAAATGATGCTCCTGCTCAGTTGAACCCCGGAAGGAACCAAAGAACACAAGAAAGAGCAAACGGAACATGTAAAAGCAAGTAAGTAACGAAACGGTTACACCCAATACTGCCAGTGCTTTGTTTTCATGAACAAGTGCAGCAAGGATCTGGTCCTTGCTGAAAAAACCGGCAAACGGTGGAATACCGCTGATGGCTATGGTTCCGATAAGAAAGGTATAATAGGTCACCGGTATTTTTTTTCGCAGGCCTCCCATATTGCGGATATCCTGTTCACCGCTCATGGCATGAATTACCGAACCGGCACCGAGGAACAACAGGGCTTTAAAGAAAGCATGGGTCACCACATGGAAAACACCGGCACTGTAAGCTCCAACTCCCAGTCCAACAAACATGAGCCCAAGCTGCGACACAGTAGAATACGCCAGTACTTTTTTAATATCGTTCTGCATCAATCCAATCGTGGCTGCTACAAGGGAAGTAATGATACCGGTCCAGGCGATCACAGATGAAGATATCGGCGCGAGTTCATAGAGAAAACTGCTACGGGCCACCATATAGATACCGGCTGTCACCATTGTGGCCGCATGAATGAGGGCTGATACCGGGGTTGGTCCGGCCATGGCGTCAGGCAACCAGGTAAACAAAGGTATCTGGGCACTTTTACCGATAGCTCCAACAAACAGCAACAAGGTAGCTGCTACCAGCACCGAATTATTCGGTTCCAATCCTTGCGTCGCGGTTTTCAATGCACCGAACTGAATGCTGCCGAATTGCGTGAACAATAACAACATACCCAGCAATAAGCCCAGGTCACCTATACGGTTCATGATGAATGCTTTCTTGGCGGCATCATTATAGGCAGGAACTTTATGCCAGAAGCCGATCAATAGGTATGAACAAAGCCCTACACCTTCCCATCCGATGAACAATACCAGATAATTATCGGCCATCACCAGCATCAGCATAAAGAAGATGAACAGATTCAGGTAGGTGAAAAACCGGTTATGCCCTTCATCATCGTGCATGTAACCGAGGCTGTAAACGTGAATTAAAAAGCCCACGCCGGTAATTACCAGTAAAAACAGAGAGGTAAGATGATCGGCGAGCAGCGCCATATCCGCTGAAAAGTTCCCGGCCTGAATCCATGCAAACACGGTAGTATGAATGGGCTCTTCAGTTCCCTGAAGCGCATTGAATACCATGAGTGAAAAGATAAAAGAAATACCTACTGATGCACATCCGATGATGCCTGCCAGTGATTTCGGGATTTTATTACCGGCCAGTCCCAGCAGGGCAAAACCCAGCAAAGGCAACAGGGGTATTAGTATAAGGAATGATTCCATAGTGTTTTTCTTACCTCAATTAAAACTTTATATTACTCAATGCGTCAATATCGGTGGTTTTCGAATTACGGTACACCATCATCAGAATGGCCAGACCCACACTTACCTCGGCAGCTGCTACGGCCATAATAAAGAAAACAAATATCTGGGCATTGCTGTCGCTGAAATAGCGTGAGAAGGCTACCATCAGCAGGTTCACCGAATTCAGCATTAACTCAATGCACATGAATATTACCAGTGCATTGCGGCGATACAATACCCCCACTACGCCTATTGAAAACAGGATACTGCACAACAAAACGTAGCTGGTAATGGGTATTCCGGGGATTATTTCCATGAGGATATGTGATAAATAATTCTTCAGTTATTTAGTGAATATTCTTTTTGCTTAAAAACACCGCTCCTACCATGGCTGACAAAAACAGGACGGCTGATATTTCGAAAGGCACCATATACGGGCCAAACAATACCTTGCCAAGACGTTCAATAAGACCGATATTCTGTTCCATATATTCCGGCACCGCACCGGTTTCCGACTCACGTAAGGCAGCAATCAGCAGCAATCCGAAAACACAACCGGCAATGGTGGCAGCAATTTTTATCAGATTGCTTTTATGCGGTTCCACTTCCTTGTTCAGGTTCAGCATCATAATTACGTATACAAACAGCACCATGATGGCACCGGCATACACCATAATATGCACCGCGGCCAGAAACTGAGCATTGAGCAGAAAATAGTGCCCGGCGGTTGCGAAAAAAGTTACGATTAGATACAGGGCACTGTAAATGGGATTTTTACTGAACACGACCAGCAAAGCACAAAATATAGCGATGAAGGTAAGAAAGTAAAAAAGATATGTTGTAATATGCTGACTCATCCTGATGTTATTTCGTTGCGTTGATATATCTGAGAATTAGCGGTTGTGCGAATATTCGGTATGTTTTTTAAAAGCAGCCACTTCCTTGGTCTGACGGCCACTCACATCAATACGCTGATCTATTTTTTCTACGAGTTTATCTTTTCCATATACAAATTCATAGCGTTCAAAACTCGATGGTACAATTCGGTTGGTAAGGAAAATTGCTTCCTTCGGACACGCTTCTTCGCATAATCCGCAAAAAATGCAACGAAGCATATTGATCTCATAGGTT
>JBGAVF010000185.1:0-6209 GCA_044228315.1 Bacteroidia bacterium
AAATGCCGGCAATTCCCTTCCCTTTGAGATGCATGGGAATAATGTTGAAAACAGGAATTGTATTAGTACTTCAGCGAATTATACCGATGTACGAATGGAGGGTGGTGATATTACTATAAAACTTGGCTTTTACCTAAGCACCCTGGCCACCGAGTACAAGTTACTTAAAGATAACCACCAGGATGTTACCTCTACCCTTAATGAAATATACTATGCCCTGGAGGCCTTTAACCGCCTCGATCAAAGCGCCGAGTGGTACCACCGGGGGCGTACTGGTAATAAAAACGATCCCTCCGATTTAAATGGATTTTACCTACGGGATGATATTCCTAATTTAATGAAAGAGTATTTTGTGCGCGAAGACTTCAAGCAACACTTCACACAGTATGAATGTGAGCATTGCGAAAAAATTGGAGATGTTGAAACGTGCAAACCGGTTTCGTTATTTCATGAAAACGAAGTATCACAGGATCAAACCACCTATATGCTAATGGGCCTTGCCCTGCTGGTGCAAGATGTGGATGATGTGATGGTGAAACCAACCCCTGCCGATCGAGGTTTTAAAGTTATAACCGAAGCCAAAGCCATTACCGATCGAATTATTCGATATATGATGCGCTCGCAAAAAACTACAATGAAATTTACTATTGACTTTAATGAAATTACAATTCAAAATCTTCTTTTTGATGCATTCAAAAAGTCCTCACCTGGAATCAAAACAATGGTAAAATTAATGATTTTTGTAGCGCCATCAAAGGCGCTTGTAATTACTGCCAATGCTGGTTTAATCGCGCTCGAATCGCCTTTTATAGCATTGAATTTAGTATTTGATCACGATCAGCTTTTCCATGCTGTGGCTTTGGCAAATGGTCCACAGGAGTTTCGTAAGCAGGAGGTTGAAATAGAATTTGAATCGAACTGGATGTTAACCAATCCGGTTCGCGGGGATGCAGTAAGCAATGGTGGGGGCTTTTGCCAACCAATGAGTTATCTGTACGCTAAAATTGGCAATAGAATTACCGGCATGAATTACTTTGACCCCATTCATATTAAAAGCACTTGTAAAAGCACCAATAACCATATAAAATCAATATTCAATAATACAGATAATACTATATCCATCGACCCGGGTTCGGAAATAGCAGATGCATGGGATAATTTTTTAAGGAGATCGTCAGTGATGGAAATTTCACATAAGAAAAACGGAAATGAACAACGGGATTCCTTTCATTTACAAATTAATAATACCATGTGGGTAGAACTGCTTACTATTGCAGATAAACTGAACATGGGTAGTACAACGGTGAATGGCTTACTGCATTCAGTGTTAACCTTGGGAAGGGGAGCTAACTCTGTTTTTTCACTTATGACTTTTCCATTCAATGACATTTCAAGTGTTAAACCTATACCTATCCCACATAATTACAGTTATGAGTTAATGCTGGTATTGGGCACACTGGCCAATATTTGGGACATCAATGATTTTCAACGTCATACTGATATAATGCTTTACCAACCCTTGAATTTACTTTTTTCACACTTAAATTCACAAGCCTACCCGGCAACCAACCCGGTAAAATTCAACGATTTCACCAACATACTCAGTACTGCCCCATGTAATGGTTTTCCGCATATTTTTGACACAATTTTTGTAAACCGCACCCTTTATGAACAAGCAAGCCGTTGGGGGTATGGTTATTCAACCTATGAGAAATTCAGAAATGTATTTTTTGATGGACTGGAATATTGTGCTTTTCATAATTTTTATCAACTGGTGTTTAAGGATAACCTTACTGCAATTCCCTACCGGGATAATGCCTGCCCTTGCCAAAATTTCGATTTGTTATTCGCAACGGTAAACCTAAATCAAACCGTTGTAATAAATTCCGATTGGAAAAACCCCTTAATATACGATCCCAATAACAGTTTGATAAACCGGCGCAGATTCCCAAACTATAATGCTATGGATATATTTATCCCCGATTTTTTAAAGCATAACCTTACAGTGCAAAATGGAGGAATTTTCAATGCCGATTTTGATTTTGCCGTGTGCAACCATGCAGCATTTACAGTTGAAGCCGGTGGATCACTAATGGTAGGCAGCTCCAATTCAGCCATCACCCCTTCGGTGACACGAATAAAAAGGAATTCAGTTTTGGTGTTAAACGATAACTCGTTACTTTCCATTAGTGAGGGTTCCAAACTGGTTATTGAGGAAGGTGCTACACTTCACATTATTGGAATCCCTCTTATTATACTTAACGGAGCCAATGCTGTGTTGGAAATTCAAGGAAACGTTATAATTGATGACAATTCCGAATTCAATTTTACCGGCGAGGGCTATATAAAGTATAATGTAAACTCATGGCAAAATAAAATACAAATGGGAGCCAACGCCAGTATAGACCTACAAGGCCTTGATGCACGCAATCATAAAATACTGGAAGTTACTAATTCCCTTTTCTCGGTGGATAATAATGGAACCAATAAAGTTACTATTAAAAATGGCCGGGTAGATATTGCCGATTACAGTTTTTTAAACATTGCCAGCTCGCTCACCGTGGAAAATGCGGTAATACGCGGTATAAACCTTACCCAAAAGCACCGGGGCATTGCTACCTACGGGCAAACCGGTATTCGCATTAAAAACAGCACCTTCGAGTTTGGTGAATACGGGGTACGAAGCCTCAATTATTTTACATCGAACTCCCTTATAATTGATGGCTGTACCTTTTTAAACAACGCCACCGGAGTATATTCCTATGCTAGGGGTATTACCATTAAAAACTGCCTTTTTAACTCCAATACCAAAAACTGGGCAGCCGATGCCATGGACTTTAGCAGCAAGTACACCTATAATTCGGCCATGAATACCGCTACGGCAGGCATAGAATACACAGGAAACCAAAACCTGGATGTGTACAGCAACCCCTTAATTGAAACCCGGGGCAGCGGTATTATTAACCGGGGTAGTACCCTGCATGTGGGCTGTACTACCATAAAACCTTCACCAATAAACAAAAGTTTTACTATAGGCGAAGGCATTTATGCCGATGCGTATTCGTCGGTTTACTTATGCCCTACCGCTTCACGTCAGTTGGATGGGAACAACAGCATAACCGAGTTTCCGGTTTCTATTTATACCCATCGCATAGTTTCACTCAACCTTTCCAATGGAGGTAATAATATTGGGAGCAACACGCTTAACAGTTCTTTTGCAAACCGGGTGGATATTGAAGGCAGCATGTGGCTTCCCCCAACCATTAACAACCCTGCAATTGCAGCCAATAAAAACATGTGGTACAATACCTCTGCATTGTCGCCTTTAAATGTGCCGGCATCCTACAATCCGTCGGCTCCGCAAAACTATTTTAATTACTTCCTGTTTACGGCACCTACAGGCAGTTCACAGTTTACATTCACCGATAATGCGGTAAAAACAACCCCAGGCATTAATTGCCCGTTAACGGTAAGTTCCCCCCCTTTTGAAGCACTTGATATGAACTTGCAGCCGTACTTTACCGGTACTACACAAAATCAGGTCGAATCCATACTACAGGGCATGGGCAATGCGTATGCCGATAGTGCTTCGCCGGTAGCAACAGTAGTGAGTAACTGGAAAGATTTTATTGTTTCCACCTGGAATACTACACCAACCCTTCAAACCCGTTTGGGTTTGTTATTGTATGCCTATCCACAGCAAAAGGAGGCTTTTGGCAGGGCCGGATTACAAAATGAAATGGTATTATATCCGGGTGAAACACCGCAGTGGGTGCTTGATTATATTTACACCGAGGAGTTTTTGCTGGATCACATGGATACATCAGAAGCCTATTACCCTGTTCGGTTTAGCCTTGCACTGGATAATGCCATAGTGTACCGCACCATAAAAGATTATACGCAGGCCCTGGATAAACTCAGCCAACTGCGCAATTGGGCAACCGCCAAAGACATGGCCCTTATTGATTACTGGAACTGTGCCTTCACCAATGAGCAAAAGGTAATGAATAATGAAATAAGTGTGGATGAACTGGTAAGTAATGTAAACAGTTGCCGTCCTGAACTTTTACATGAAAATTTGGTATTTAATACAAACGTGCCTCAAACCACCGATTCCGTTTTCGAGGCATTTACTTTAAGCCCTAACCCTGCATCGGATATTCTAACAGTTGATTTCAACCCGGCACTCACCGGCCCCACCATTGTGGAGGTACGAAATGCATTCGGCTCACTGGTAAAGCGAATAGAACTAACCATTGACCCAACGGAGCACACCTTGCCTTGCCGGTTCCGGTAGGCGAACTCAGCGCGGGTACTTATCAGCTTTTGGTACGAAATGCGGACGGAGTGTATAGTAAAGTGTTTGTGAAGATGTAATTAACCAATAGCAGCGGGGCCTTAAAAACCGGAGAGTTGGTAATAAAACCCCGACTTTCCGGTTTTTTTTATTTGCAACCCAACCGGAGACTTCCATTATTTTGATAAACAATTAGATAAGATGCCTGAAAAAATTGAGGAATTTCGTTTTTGTAAAAAACCATTTACATTACCATAAATCATTAAACCATCAGCAATGAAGCTAGGGGCAATTCTAAATGTATAGATTTGGGGAAATTCAATTATGTTATAAGTGGAAGTGTATTTCAGGGGAATTGAAATGAATTTAATCCTTCGTAAAACACTATTTTTGCACCGTATGATACCTGTAGAAATCTCTGCCGAAATTGCCCAGTATCTGTTACAGATTGAGGCAGTGAAACTTCGTCCGGAACAGCCTTTTGTGTGGGCCAGCGGATGGAACTCACCCATTTACTGCGATAATCGTGTTACACTTTCGTATCCCAAAATACGAACGTTTATCCAAATGGAACTGGTGAACGGCATCCGGAAGATGTTTCCCGAAGCGAATGCCATCGCCGGTGTGGCAACCGCCGGTATTGCACAGGGTGCCCTAGTGGCCCATTACATGCAGTTGCCCTATGCCTATGTACGTCCCGAGCCGAAGAAGCACGGAATGAAAAATCAGATCGAAGGACGACTGCCCGAAGGCTGCAAGGTGGTGCTCATCGAAGACCTGATCTCTACCGGTGGCAGTTCCCTCAAGGCCGTGGCGGCCATGCGTGAAGCGGGCATCGATGTGATCGGTCTGGGTGCGATTTTTACCTATGGTTTTGAAATTGCCGATCAGCAGTTCAAAGAAGCGAATTGCCCGTACTTTACATTGTGTAACTACGATATTTTAGTGCAGTATGCCGCACAAAGCAACTTCATCAATGCCGATACCATCGGCGACCTGAATGAATGGAGAAAAAATCCGGGCGCCTGGAGAAAATAATTCACCCCATGACACAGATAGAAAGTCCCGAGATCCATATTTCAAAACCAGCCGGAGAGGTATTTGCCTTTTTGTCGGCGTTGATGAACCATAAGGAAATTATGCCGGCACAGGTAAAGGATTTTACCGGGGACGCCGACACATGTTCTTACACCATAGAGAATACCGGCAGCCTGCAGCTGAAAGTGGAAGAACGAATTGCAAACGAAAAAATAAAAATTGTTCCCAACGGAAAGGTGCCATTTGTGTTCGATCTTACCTGGCAGATAACACCTGTATCCGTTTCCCAATGCCGGGTGAGAGCGGTGATTCAAGCCGAGTTGAATATGATGCTGCGCATGCTGGCCGAGAAGCCCCTCACCAATTTTATTACTCTGCAGGCTGAAAACTTGCAGAAGAAGTTTACTGCCTGATCAGCTTCATAACAGCCGAACCTTTTTCCGATTCTGCTTTCAGAAAATAAACACCCGGTGCATATAAACTTGTGGCAAGAGTGGTGTGTTGCACGGTCGTGCCGGAGTAAACCACCTTTCCGGTGATATCGATGAGCTGGAGTGTAACCGGAGCGTCGCCCGGGAAACTCAAACTCAATGTATTGCTGAACGGATTCGGTGTGGCCTGAAAGGTGAAACCATCGGCGGTGCGTTGTATGCCGATGGCGCTGATGGCTAAGGCATCGGATGTGGAGGGGCAAGATTCAGGGCTATCCACCCGCACGCTGTAATAACCGGGTGCTGTGACCAGATACTTGCGTTGGGTGGCACCGGGTATATCCACATTGTTTTTCAGCCATTGATACATGACTCCGTTATTGTTGCTGCAATACAAGGTATCGAACCAGCGGGTGATTACCGGCTTTTTCGGCAGGGATAAT
>JBGAVF010000186.1:0-6157 GCA_044228315.1 Bacteroidia bacterium
CTTCATCGAATTCTGGGCATTCCGGTTCAACCGCAAATGCATTACAACCAGCTGGTGAAAGGGAAACGATTTTCATACAGCAGCACTACGCATTTCTACAAACCTGAAAACCTCTCCATTGGCAACGGAGTGCATATCTGGCATTTCACCATCATCGACGGAACGGCACCGGTCACTATCGGCGATGGTTGTCAGATCGGTGCCTGGGTGGGCATCTTCACACACAGCAGCCATCAGGCTATCCGTTTGTACGGGTATCATTACAACGAATTTACTGATTACGAAAAAAAAGCCTACCTGTTGGAGCCGGTAAGCATCGGTGCCTTCACGGCCATCGGACCGCATTGCGTGGTATTACCGGGAGCGAGCATTGGCAAAGGATGTATTTTAAAACCTCATACTACCATACCTATGGGTGCCGTGATTCCCGATTTTTCGGTAGTAGAAGCGCACGGTGTGATTTGTGGTGACACCCGTTCACTTGATAAGTATTTTCTGGAAACCGATCCGGCCCTGAAAGCCTGGTATGAGGAATGGGTGAATAAAAACTAATCCTGGATTAAGCTATTCAGCGTACCATTTTTTCTTAAACCAAAAAGCGGCATTCACCAGTAATATTAACGCAGGTACCTCTACCAGCGGGCCGATCACACCGGCAAAGGCTTGTCCGCTGTTGATGCCGAAAACACCGATGGCTACGGCAATGGCCAGCTCAAAATTATTTCCGGTGGCGGTGAACGAGATGGCGGTATTCTTTGAATAATCAGCCCCCATGTATTTGCCAATGACGAAACTTACAAAGAACATCACCACAAAATAAATGAGAAGGGGCAGGGCAATGGTAAGCACATCGAGTGGGATCTGAACGATCATATGTCCTTTGAGGCTGAACATGATCACAATGGTGAACAACAAGGCGATGAGTGTGATGGGCGAAATAAAGGGGACAAATTTTGTATTGAACCATTCAATGCCTTTCCATCGTATCAGCGCATACCGGCTCAGCATGCCGGCAAAGAAAGGAATTCCCAGATAGATCAATACACTTTGTGCGATCTGTCCGATGCTGATATGAATTTCGGTGCTTTGAATTCCGAAATAGGGAGGCAATACGGTGATAAAGATCCATGCATACAAACTGTAGAAAAGAATCTGGAAAATACTGTTGAGAGCTACCAGTCCGGCGGCATACTCCCGGTTTCCTTCGGCCAGTTCGTTCCACACAATCACCATGGCAATGCAACGGGCAATACCGATGAGGATAAGCCCCGCCATATATTCAGGCCTGTTGTGAAAAAAAAGGATGGCCAGCAGAAACATAAGAATGGGGCCGATGATCCAGTTGAGCAACAAGGATACACTCAGGATCTTTCTGTTCTTAAATACTTCCCCCATGTTTTCATACCGTACTTTGGCCAGGGGAGGATACATCATAAGTATGAGCCCGATGGCCAGCGGAATATTGGTGGTGCCGCTTGAGAAGGAATTGATAAAGCCGGAGGATTCGGGCATAAAATACCCGATGCCAATCCCGAGAAACATGGCCATGAAGATCCACAGCGTGAGATAACGGTCGAGAAAGGATAATTTTTTTCGGGAAGGGTTTGTTTCGGTCATGCTATTTCGTTGGTTATATTTTATCGGGCTTCACGGAGGGCACGGGCATAGGCATTGGGCAAGGGGCTCTCTTCCACAGCCCGGGCGGCTTTCTCCACATCATAGGCAAACCGGATGAATTCCACCTGAATGCTGTTACGATTCTCCAATGTTGTGTTCTCATCAAAGGTGAGCATTACAAAACCGCCCCGCGGATCCCCGTCTTTGGGTTTGCCTACCGAGCCGATATTGATGGCATGGCGGTAGATTGTTTTTCCATCCACTTCATCTTCCAGTATCCGATGGTACGGTTTATGGGTATGCCCGAAACAAAGGATATGCGCATTGGCATCCCGCATAATACGCAGCATGCTTTTTTCTTCCCGGTCTTCAAAAAGATATTCATTGATGCGGCGCGGACTTCCATGCACCAGCAAAAGGTTGATCGTATCGTCGTTTAGCTGAAACGATACGTTGATATGCGCGGGAAGACTTCGCAGGTAGTTGCGTTGTTCCTGTTTTACGATCTCATTGGTATAGGCAATGGAGATGGCCCCGTTGGCTTTTTCCTCATCGGTTTTATAAGCACAGCCGCAGTCGTTACTGCTGCGGCCAATTCCGAAATCATAGTTGCCGGCAAGGGTGGGAATTTTTCGTTGGCGTATTTGATCCACCACTTCATTGGGCCAGATATTGTAACCCACAAGGTCGCCAAGGCAATATACCGCATCGGGCTTTTGTGCATCCATGGCGGTGAATAACGCTTCCAGCGCCGGCAGGTTGGCATGTATATCACTGAAAAGAGCGTAACGCATAAAATGTGACGGGTGGTAATCGGGAGAATTAACAGCATCCGCCACCGGGCGTGCAGCATGTGGTTGTATTTAGTTCCGAGAGTTTTACTTTGGGTTTTTGCGCTGGAATACCGCATTGGTCCTCGGCCAGACAGGCGGTTTGTGTAGAGGTGAGTACAAAATCTTTTCCGTTGTACTGAACCCCGTATTTACCAATGGTATCGCCCTGGTATTCCACTTCAATTTCCAGATCGGGCAGGTTCAGCACCTTTTCCGAAAGGTCGATGATGGAAAGCAGCTTTCCGGGTTTTAAGCGGTGATCGAAATCATTGGCGTTCCAGAGCTGAAAGCTGGCGGTTTTTTCGGTGCGTACGGTTCCGCCGCAATCAATAAAATGCTTGGTTACCAAACCGATTTCGGTTACATGGAAATGCTCGGGCACATACGTACCGTCGGGCAACATAAAATTCACCGCAGTGGCGGTGTGAAGATGATTTTTGATTTCAGATATTTTCATGATGGTAGGGTATGTAAAATGGTTAGCAGCACACATTGTTTTTCTTTTTCAGCCGTGTGCTGAGGCCGGCAAAATAAGATTCAATTTTTTCAAATGATTTTTCATCCAGACAATAGCAAATGGAAGTGCCTTCAACGGTTCCTTTGATGAGACCGGCATTTTTCAGTTCTTTCAGGTGCTGGGATACCGTAGGCTGTGCCAGTGGCAACTCATTCACAATATCGCCGCAAATGCAACTTTCAGCCTTCAGCAGGTACTCAATGATGGCGATGCGTGCCGGATGCCCCAGTGCTTTCAGCAACACGGCCATGCCGTTCTGCCGGGCTGTGAATTGATCGGTTTTGGTAATGCCCATGTGTTTTATAATTATATTGCAATATTACGATAAATAAGATATGCCCTCCAAATTTATTTTTCAATTTTGGTAAAAATGCCCATCCCTTCTCAATTTTATTCTTAACCTTAACCTCATCCTCATCCTCATCCTCATCCTTAACCTCAACCTTCCCCTTCCTTTTGCAAAAATTATCATACCGGTAATTTCCGGATGCCCTTTTTACGGTATTTTCACGGCTCACATGAAATTCCGCTGGCATCATTTTTTAGTCCTGTTAGCAGGTGCTGTTCTACTCGGCTCCTGGGGCTTCTTTGCACATAAAACCATTAACCGGCTGGCCGTTTTTACCTTGCCCGAGCCGCTCATTGGCTTTTACAAACAGAATATTGATTACCTCACCGAAAATGCCACCTCGGCCGATAAACGCCGGTACAGCGATCCCAACGAAGCGCCCCGGCATTACATCGACCTCGACCATTTTGAGCAAACCTTGCCGGTCGATACCATGCCCATCTTCTGGAAGGAGGCCTGTGCTAAATACACTGAGGATACACTGAAAGCATACGGCATTGTGCCCTGGCATATCAATTTTAAGATCCGGGAACTCACCCAGGCGTTCAAGGATAAAAACAAGGACCGAATTTTACGTCTGAGCGCCGATCTTGGGCATTATATCGGTGATGCGCATGTTCCTTTACATGCCTGTGAAAATTACGACGGGCAAATGACCGGACAAAAAGGAATTCACGGTTTCTGGGAAAGCAGGCTCCCGGAATTGTTTTATAAACAGTACGACTTTTTTGTAGGCAGCGCCGAGTACCTCGACAGCCCGTTTTACAGTGTATGGAAAGCGGTGGAACAAAGTTTCGATGCACGCGACAGTGTGCTCCGATTTGAACGGGAACTGAACCGGCAATTTGAAGAAGATAAAAAATATACCCTGCAGCAAAAGGGAACGAATACGGTGAAAGCTTACAGTGAAGCCTACAGCAAAGCCTATCACGACATGCTGAACGGGATGGTGGAACGACGTATGCGTGCCTCCATTAAACTGGTGGGGAGTATATGGTACACCTGTTGGGTAAATGCCGGACAGCCCGATCTGGGACCGGTAAGCGATACCCCTCTGGATGCCACACAACAAAAACTACTGGAGGAGGAAGAACAGCAATACAAAAACGGGAAGATAATAGGCCGGCCGGAACAATAAAACCGGTTTTTGATATGGCCATTTATCTGTTACTTTTGCAGGTAATAAAACCATTTGTTTGAGAAAGAGGTAAATCCTATGATCGTTCATTTAAAAATCCGAAATTATATTCTCATCCGCAGCCTCGATATCGATTTCAGGCCCGGATTCACTGTTATAACCGGAGAAACCGGTGCCGGGAAATCCATTTTACTCGGGGCCCTGGGACTGATCCTGGGCGAACGGGCCGAAAGCCGTCAGCTCCTGAATGAAAAAGAGAAATGTATTATTGAAGGCACCTTCTCCATTGCCGCCTACGAACTGCGGGCTTTCTTCGAGAATAAAAACCTGGATTACGACGATACCACCATTATTCGCCGGGAAATAACCGAGAACGGAAAATCCAGGGCGTTCATTAATGATACACCGGTAACTCTTGCCGATTTAAAAGAACTCGGCACCCTGCTGGTCGACATCCATTCCCAGCACGAAACACTCCAGCTCAATTCATCGAAATACCAGCTGGGATTTTTTGATGCCTATGCGCGCAACTTCCCCCTGCTGCAAAACTATCAGACCCAGTTCCGTCAGTACCGGGTGCTGCAAATGGAGTTGCAGTCGCTAATGGAGCAGGAGTCGCAGTTAAAGAAGGACCTGGATTACATGCAGTTTCAGTTCAACGAACTGCACGAAGCCGGGTTGAATGCGGAAGCGTTCGATACCATGCAGCAGGAGATCGAAGTGCTGAATCATGCGGAAGAGATAAAAAATGCAGTTACTGCATCGGCACAGTTACTCGATGAACAGGAAGTGAACGTCATCGACCAGCTCAATCAGATAAAACAGTTGCTGAGTACCGCGGCCCGTTACCACGAGCCGGTAAATGCCCTCCTGGCCCGTGTACAGTCGGTGAGTATTGAACTGAAGGATATTGCATCCGACCTGCAGCATATTGCCGACAATACAGTGGCCGACGGAGAGAAAATAGAACTCTATAATCAGAAGCTGAACACCATTTATCATCTCTTCAAAAAACATCAGGTGAAGACGGTGCCGGAACTGATCGCCCTTCGTGATGAGTTGGAAGAACGTATTCACAGCATCAGCCGTTTTGATGAAACCATTGAGTCACTCAAAAATGATATCGATACCCTGCGATCGGAAATGAGCAAGACAGCCGGTGAACTCAGCACCCTGCGCGGAGCGAAGATCCCTTCCATAGAAAAGGAATTACAGGAGTTGCTGCATCAGGTAGGACTTGTAAATGCCGTGGTGACCTTCGAACATATCACACAGCCTGATCAGTTTCAGGAAACAGGCATCGATAAAATACAGATCCTTTTTTCAGGCAATAAAGGCAGTGCCCCGGTTCCCATTCATAAAGCGGCCAGCGGTGGAGAACTCTCGCGCTTAATGCTGTGCATCAAATACATCATGGCCCGCACCACGGCATTGCCAACCCTCATCTTCGATGAAATTGATACCGGTATCAGCGGGGAAGTGGCCCTGAAGGTTTCCACCATTATGAAAGCCATGTCGAAACAGCATCAGGTATTCGCCATCACCCACCTGCCTCAGATCGCCGGAAAAGGGGAACATCATTTCTTTGTGCACAAGCAAACCGAGAACAACACCACGGTTACCAGCATTCGTGCCTTAAGTGAGGAAGAGCGTCCGCTCGAAATTGCGAAGATGATAGGAGGAGAGAAGCCATCTGAAACGGC
>JBGAVF010000187.1:0-6229 GCA_044228315.1 Bacteroidia bacterium
CAGTCCGGTTTCCCTTTGTGCCATTGCCTGGGTAAAGATCACAGTAGTGAATCAACCGCCCGATGCCCGGGATGACTCAACCGGCACAAATCAATGTCAGCCGGTACTGATCAATGTGCTGGCCAATGATACCGATGCGGAACGAGGCGAACGTTCCATTTCTATCAAATCTAATCCTTCGAACGGAACTGCAATAATCACACAGGGACGTATATTGTATACACCAAACTCCACCTTCCTGGGCAGCGACCAGTTGTCTTATTACCTATGCGATGACGGAAACCCTTCGAAATGTGATTCGGCTATTGTGAAAATAACCGTTACCGGTGCGCTTGTAAATAAAGCTCCGATAGCGATCAATGATTCCTCTTCCGGCTCTAAAAATGATACTTTATATGCTGATGTCATTTCCAATGATTCGGATCCGGAGTCTAATGAATTGAAACTGATTTTGTCGGCCGGTGTGCTTCAACCGTCAAAAGGCACCATCTCTATTTTCAGAAACACTCTGATACGTTATATTCCTGTACGTAATTTTGTAGGAATCGACTCCTTTGATTATATACTTTCCGATACGATTCCTCCGATGGGAGCAGGCTGCCCGTCAATTCCATCAAAACGCGACACAGCAAGGGTTTATGTGAACGTCGTAGAATGGGAACCTGCTATTCTTGATAAAGATGACGATAACGATGGCATACCGGATGTGATTGAAGTTTGTGGAATTGCAGCAACGAGTTTCAGTTGTATAGGTCCGGGAACCGACCCGATGCAGGATGATGACGGTGACGGAATCGTGAATTACAAGGACCCTGATTATTGCACACTGAATGCCAAAGGCGTTTGCACCCAGATGGATAAAGACGGTGATGGCATCATTAACTCATTGGATATAGATGCTGACGGGGATGGTATTCCGGATGCAATTGAAGCGAATCTGGGTATTCCCCCATCCAACTATGCCAATGGCATCCGCACTTGCAGCGAAGGACTGAACGGAATTCCTGATTGCGCTGAGACATTTGCGGAAAGCGGTGTCACAAATTATCCGATCAGTTCATGGGATATGGATGGAGACGGACTTCCCGATTATCTGGATCTCGATAGTGATAATGACGGAATTCCCGATAATACCGAAGGGCAAACCACCGCAGCTTTTACTAATCCTGCAGGTATTGATACCGATGGTGATGGCCTGGATAATGCGTATGATCCGGATAATGGGGGCGTACTTATAATCATCTCGAATAAAGACGGAGCTGATAATGTTGACTACCGCGACCTGGATGCGGATAATGACGGGGCTAAAGATGCATTCGAAGGCTTCGATAATAATTGCAACGGATACAGTCGTGATGACATGAAATCACGGGCAACCTTCTTTATTTTGAACGGGGGAAATCCGACGTATTACCCAAATGCCACCGATATTAATTTGAATGGAACCCCCGACTGGTTGGATACCACAACAGCCGGTGTTCCGGCCTATCTCAATCCGGCAACAGCATACTATTTCGATGCCGACAACGACGGGCTTGTGGATTTACTGGATGTAAACAGTAAAGGTGCTGTAACCAATCCTCCGAATTGTGATGCGTTGAATGATAAAGACTGGAGGGATGTGAACACAAAAACACCGCTGCCTGTAACCCTGTTGTCATTCACCGGTAGTTTGAATGAAAAGCAACAATCGCAATTATTCTGGGTCACTTCTTCAGAGATCAATAATGATCGTTTTGAAGTGGAATATTCAACTACAGGGGATTATTTCCGTTACCTGGGAACCGTAAAAGGGCATGGCACAACCTTTACCCGGAATTCCTATTCATTTATTCATGGCACGCCATCCGCAGGAAACAATTACTACCGGCTGAAACAAATCGATTTCAATGGATCATTTACATATAGTTCGGTAGTTAATATTCCGATTAGCACCGGTAGTATTGCTGTTTTCCCAAATCCAACCGGCGGTTTGCTGACTATTCTAACGAATGATGCCCAGGCAGGTGAATACGAAATACAGATTTACTCTATGTACGGTCAAAAAATGGCATCCTATTCAGGTATTAATGCAGGGAAAGGGACACTTCATACTATCGATCTGTCGTCGTTCGGAGCCGGTGCCTATTCAGTTGAAATAATAATGAACGGTGAGAAAACAGTACATAAAGTCATTGTGATTAAATAATTTCAAACCGGTTAATTCAAAAGAGGGGTTTCTGAATGCAGAAGCCCCTCTTTTTTTGTTCGGCTTGTGCGCTTCAAGCATAGGATTGGGTTCTTGCCAATTCCGGGTTTTGTGAACGGAGATTACTTGGTTCTCTGCTCGTGAAGGGTTAATGTTTTCAGATACCCGAATTCATGCCATGATTTATTCCGTGCGTATAAAAAGAGTTACGTGTATTTATTTTTCTGTTGCTGCTTAATTCTGTTTATTGTTAATTTTCTGAAATCATAACCGGGGTCATACTTTATGGTTTTTAACGACCTTAAATTTGAATTAAATTTTAAAGCATAGCTGCATTATGAAATCAGCTTTCTTACAGTAGCTTACAGAACAACTCCTCAGTACATCGGACTTGTTACCCAACCTGAAACCACTCGTTTTTCAGGCGTTCAGCGAAATTTTATGGTCACTATTAAAATGCAACGCATATGGAAAAGATTTGCGAAAAAATTAGACTTGTCAGAACCTCGCGTGGATTAAAACAACAGGATATCTGCAACATCATTAAAATCACCAAACCGGCGTATTCCAATATTGAAAGAGGAATAACGGATTTGAATTTTTCCCGCCTGGAACAGATCGCACAGGCATTTAAGCTTACTCCGGCTGAATTAATGACCTACCCGGAATCTGGTGCTATTAAGCAAGAGGCTTTTGAAAAAGAGGTATCCCGCTGTAAAGATGAGCTTAACCGGCGCGATATGGAGATCATTGAGTTGCAGAAGATGGTAAGCGACCTGATGAATACAGTGATAAAACTGAAAACAGAGCTTCTGCGGGTGAATCATTAAGACGGTATTACTCCGTTCAAAAGTTAAATCGAAAATTATCTGTCCCTTTAAACGCATCGTCATGAAAAATCTAAATGAAATTCCCGGTTTTTTTAGGAAAGTTATGCTGGGAATTATTTGTGCCTTACTGTTGCACACAAATATTTCCAATGCCGGAGATGAAGTAATTCCGGCCGGTTCCGTAATTATTGATGTAGGCAGCGATACGCCAACTGTAAATAATGCACTGAAACCGTATGGTTTGGTGTATGAATTACTGAAAACACGCACCACTCCGGTAAAATGGATCATCAATCCGTATAAATCCAAAGACGGTATTGATTTCATCTATAAAGGTCGGATTTTCAAAGGCGGGCCATTCATTGTTACCGGTAATTACCGTACACCGGGGGTGGATTCCACTATCGCCAAATGGGTGGCATTGGGTGTTCGCACCTATACTACCACATCAAGCACTACGGTGCCTGTTTTTATAACGATGATGGTAGCGCCACAAATGGTGCTGGATGCTCAGAACGGAAGCCTTGCTGTTGATTATTTAGCAAGTGCCGGAATACCTGCCTCTGCATATATCTTCAAAACCCCTGCCCAGCTCGATAAATGCGACGACATCTACGTGATGCCCCATGCCGACCCTACCTGGGCAAACCACAGTAATTTATATTCATGGATCCGTGATACCCTGAACGGGGGCAAACGCGGAGCTTTCTGGTTGAATTGCCATGCGGTAAGTGTGCTGGAGAATTGTTATAACCCATCGAATCTTGCACAGCAAATGAATACGCTGATGAAAGATCCTGATACACTGGGTGGTTTTGCCGCAGTGCCTTTCAACGATCACAAAGACGGAACAATTCCCCCTCCATATTTATACCAGTACCCTACTGATCCTGTGATGCAGTTCGTTGGTAAAACCGATCTTTCCAGCCAAAACGGTTCAGAACAGATTTACTTACCGGTTGTGGGATGGAGACCTACTACTAAAATTTGTGTGTATGATGGTGACCATCCTGAGATTCCTTCTTTGTCGCCGGGACAAGCGGCACAAATTGCCTATGGCCCGGGGTATGGAATCGCATCGTATGGAAAAGTGATGGTGCAGGCCGGTCACGACCTTAATAAAACAACAATATCGTGGATAATGTGAATGCGCAACGTGTATTTCTCAATTTCCTGTATGTAGCTGCCCAGGATAAGGCCATTCAGCTTACCTATAACGGCACATTCCCTAAATACATGGATGGAGGAACCACTTATTCATTCAGTGTTACGGCAAAAGGATATTCCAATATTTTCACTTATCAGTGGACATCCAGCATATCGGGTACTTTCAGTAACCCGAATTCACCCAACACTACATTCACTCCCAATGTGGTGGGGTCTAACCTGAATTGTGTGATAGCCTGCAAGGTGCTGGATGACTGCGGACGGTTCGCATTTTATTCCAACTTTACCACCGTTCTGGCGGTAACTGTTCCACCGGTAGCTTTGAACGATCTGGGCGTGATCAATGCAGGTTGTTTGGGTACCGTAGGAAGTGTTACAATTGATGCCATGGCCAATGATACCAGCACCAATGGTGACCCGCTTTCCTTCACATTGCTTACAACCGGACTGCATGGCCTGTTTGTTCATACCGGTAACGGCGTTGTTACATATACACCGAATCCCAATTTTGCCGGTTCTGATTCTGCTTCGTATCGGATTTGTGATACATCGGCAGTACCGTATTGTGCCACTGCATGGGTCAAAGTACTGGTTGGTTCCTACGATGCCTACGGATGCAGCAGTAGTGAGTTCTATGGTTTCCTCGATGAGGATGCTTCCGATTCCGTGGTAAGCATTTTTACTTCCGGCATCACTAACCCTGATTCTGCCATTGATGTTCATGACGATCAGTATGCTACCATGGGGGCTTCCGGAGTATTGGTGCTTCATTTTAATGATATCAGCCCGGGAGGTGATACGCTGTTTGTATACTGGAAAGAAGTAACTGATACAGCGATCATTACACTTACACACAGTATCGATAATGTGAATTATATAAATACAGTCACACGTACGTTGATCTCAGGCAGTGAATTGTTCTACTATGTGCTGACACAAAACGCCCAGTATATTAAAATAACCCGAACCGGAGGAACTCCGGCCATTGATGCAGTGGAATACCGGTTGAATGTTTGTGTTTCGAAAGCCCCGATATCCACCATGGATAATTACAATGTGCCGGAAGATGCTGTCACCGTCTTCAATATTCTTGGAAACGACCGGGATCCGCAAAACCTGCCGGTTCATCTGAAAGATATCATCACCCAGCCATCGAAGGGTGAGTTGAGTATCAATTTAAATCATACGGTAACGTATGTGTCGAACAAAGATGTAAGCGGCAATGACTTTTTCAGATACCGAATTGAAAACACCGAAGGGTATACCGATACAGCTACTGTAAACATTTATGTACTCGATGACGGTTGTGCTGCAAATCAGTACAAATCACTCAATACAGGTTCTCATGCAACTCTTTCGCTTGCCAATCTGGGCGATGGATATATACAGGCCGATCAGCCAACAGCTACCAATAACGGTTCAACACTGGATGTAGGTAAAAGCGGAGGCCAACGACGCAGAAGCGTGTTGAAATTCAACACGACAACAATCCCTGCCGGTGCTATTATTGAATCGGCTACCCTCAGCCTTACCCGTATTGGCGGAACCGGTACAGAAGTCACTATTGCCGCATATGCACTTACCAATGCATTCACTGAGGGACAGGTAAGCTGGAATAAAAGAAATGCAAGTACAAGCTGGACTACTGCTGGTGGTGATTACCTTCCCAATACTTGGGCAGTAACCCGGGTGGATGCCGAGAACGGTGTTTACAACTGGGATCTTACCACATTGGCTCAGAACTGGCTCAACGGAACGATCATAAATAACGGGCTGGAGCTTATTCAAACCGCGGAGTCATCGGTAAATATTAAACAAACGTTCGCGTCAAATAACCACAGCAATGCCGCATATCGTCCGACACTCACCGTAGTTTATCATACACTTAATGCCTGCGCTGCCGTGCCGAACCGGGCCCCACTGGCTCAACCCGACTCTGCCACTACCTTCTCGGTATTTCCGGTAAACATTCAGGTGCTTGCCAATGATTCGGATGTGGATAATAATACCATTACAACCACAGGTGTTACCACTCCGGCTCCAT
>JBGAVF010000188.1:0-6585 GCA_044228315.1 Bacteroidia bacterium
ATGAACTCATCAATACAGAATCGAACTTCAAGAGCCGAATTATTAACTGGTGCCAGAAAGAAGGCAAGAAGATCCAGTTTCAGTCGGCAGAAAAGCAGCAGGGCAACAAGCAGAAAATATATGTTGTGGAAGTTGTGATCGATGAAAAAGCCTACGGTGTGGGCAGCGATTTCAACAAGCGGAAAGCCGAACAGGAAGCCGCAGAAAAAACCTGCCGTTTGCTGAACGTGTGAAAAACTCCTTACGGTTTTATAACTCGCACCATCCCTCCCGATGTTCCGGAAACGATGTACATGCCTGAGGGCCACATCTGTGTGTTCAAAGTAACAGGCACACCTGCCGTAGTTTCAACCACCAGTATTACCTGCCCCAGGCTGTTGATCACCCGGAATTCTCCGGCATCTTCAGCATTGATCTCCAGCCGGTCGGTAAACGGATTGGGTGTAATGGAGTGCAACGGCACGAGCTGAACGGCTATACCGCTGCGTTCCATCTTCAGGGTGTCGCTATTGGCTTCGCATAACGATGAGGGGTCAATAGCCCGGGCCCTGTAATATCCGGGAAGATTCCAGCGGATCGCATTACCGGTGCCGGTTACGGTATCGTTGCGGTACCAGGTAACCGGTGCAATTGCCGTAACTTTCAGTGAATCGCCGGCTATTGTGATTTTTGAAATGGTAACAGCTGCATAGCTTTTAAGCACAAGCGTATCGCTTTGATGGCAGCCGTTGCTGTCGTTGAAGCTGTAGGAGTAGCTTCCGGCTTGTGAAACGATTATTTGCGGGGTAACCGCTCCGGTGCTCCAGGTTATGGAGCCGCCTGAATTTCCGGTTAATGTGGCGCTCACCGGTCCGCATAACTTGTCGAGAGGGCTGTTAACCGACAGCGGAATACAGCGTACATGAATTGGAATGCGTATTACCGCTTTGTTGGTGCTGTTGTTTTCAACGATCAGCGTATCGTAAACATCACCTGCTGTTCGGAATTTTAAATTCAGGGTTATGGTAAGCGTGGCAAGCGCAGGGACCGTTGAGCCGGTGCTGCTTACCGAAAACACCCCGGAGGTTGTAGCTATTTTACTGCAGGAAATGCTGTTGTTGCCCGCATTATAGAAAGCCACAGGGTATATAAACGTATCGTTCCGGTAAACGGTGGCATCAACCGGGGTCGTGTCGCAAACCAGCGAACGCAGTACCTGTGCTACCGAGGTGTTGGCGATAGACGTGATACGCTCCAGAAATTCAGGATGGTCGATGAACGGATTCCGGTTGTTCTGAAATGCGTAGATCGCATTATTCCGTCGTATGTCGATGGAGTCGGGCATAAACTGCATACACCAGGTACGCAGGATGGTTTCCTGAGGTCCGAAAAAAGTAACCAAACCGTACGAAGGGTTATTGTAGCGTATGGCAAAATAAAGCATGGCCCGGGCGGTGCGTCCTTTTTGTGCATCCCGTGGTTCAAAAAGCGTTGGTATGCCTTTCGATCCACCTACCGACCAGGAAGGGCTGCTCACCATTCCGAACGGATTGTTGCCCCGGTAATTATTGGCGGCATCGTCGGTGGGGAACAGGTGATTGAGGTCACTTACCATAGGCAGGCTGGAACTGAATAAACTTTGTGGCCAGGTGTGTTCGGTATTAAAATTATCGTTTGTCTGGCAATCGGTGCGGCTGGTATACCCTACGGCCAGACGTCCGGTGTAAATACATTCCAGCGTATTTTGTGAAGCATTTTGTCCGTTGGTTTTTTTGTTATCGATCTCCATGAACATCTTATCACGGGCTGCATTGTAGGAGTATGACTGGTAGTTGGTACCAAGCAGGGTATTCAGGGATGACTTCAGGGCTTCATCGAATTTATTGTAGGTGTTATCGTAATAGCTTTCCGTAAATCGCCCGTATCCTTTCAAAGGCAGGGAGTAATCGCCCTGGGTGGTATGTACCAGCAATGCAGCGTTGTATTCGATGTTCTGGCGTGGGGCGAAACGAATTTTTATGTTGCGGGATGTGTTCGGAGCCATGATGAATCCGGTGGAATCCACGCAGATAAATACCGACGACTGACAGCGTGCATAAAGCACTTTCATATACCGGCAGCCGCTGTTTTGAACCGTAATGGTGGCGCTGTCGGTTTTGGTGGTGAAAACCGGGGTGGTGAACACCACATTTGCCGGCTGAAAAGTGATTTGCTGGGCAAGGCTATGTATGCCGGATAGGCAAAACAGCACCATGGAAAGTAGGATTGAACGCATAAAAGAATAAGGGGCAAAGAACGTGAAAAGAAGAAAAAAAAACCGGACTAAATTCGGAAGAGGCGGATAAATTACCTATTACTTCGGTCCGGGTATGACAGTTGAACATACTGCATGTTTTTCCTTTATAATTCTTCTGAGGCCGGCAGGATAGGCGTTGAATGAGTATAACCTACTGATAACCAAACGTTAGGTAGTTTTTAAATTATCATTACGCGTTCGGACGAGGCAGGTTTTAAGGAGTATTATTTTTTGGAACAGGTATAAAAAAGGGAATAAAGCCTTCAATAATTTGTGATTCCCGATTAAAATAATTTTATTTGAAAATCACAAAAATGAAAAGGCTTGTATTTTTTGTTCCGCTGTTCCTGCTTCTCACCAACTTTACCATCATAGTTGAGAATCTGGATTTCAGTAACACAGGCAAGAACAAACAACAGAAGGTGAACAGCCTGCTGGATATGTTCACGTCTGACGGTGATTTTATTCTGGGTACGGAACTTGCCAAACTGGTGAAGGACCGCAACGGTGATAAAGCCACCATTCACTCGTTCATGTACCACGAAGTGGAGATGATCACCTACTACGACCACAAATTCTGGTTTAAGATGCGCGACGGCAAGAGCCAGTATCTCACCGTGTTCCCCAATATTAAAGGCATGAAGGTGATGTTCCCGTTCCTTATAAAACACAATGCCTGTATTGAAGTGATCCGCACCGAGGAGGAAACCACCTTTGTAATTACGGGTATCAAATTATGGGGTTTTGATCTCGAAAAGATTGTGATCAACGACAATATTATGACCGTATACAAGTACGGAACCATGATTTATCAGCGTTCCTGAGAAGCCCCCTTCCATTCACGCCGGCTTGTGTATCTTTGCCCCACCTATGGCTCAGAACCCTGCTATCCATGCCATTTCCCCCGTCGACGGGCGCTATGGCAAACAAACCGAACCTTTGCAACAATACTTCAGCGAATACGCACTCATCAAGTACCGTGTACTTGTTGAAATTGAATATTTCATAGCCTTGTGTGAAATTCCGCTTCCGCAACTGGCCCACCTCGATTTTAAGCACGTGATAAGTACCCTAATTGCCATACGTGATGGGTTCAGTATTGACGATGCGCTGGAAATTAAATCAATTGAATCGGTCACCAATCATGATGTAAAGGCCGTGGAATATTTTCTGAGGGAAAAATTCAAGAAGGCCGGCATGGAACAGGTGATTGAATTCATTCATTTCGGACTCACGTCTCAGGATATAAACAATACAGCCATTCCATTATCAATAAAAGAAGCGCTTGCGAGGAGGTGTACTACCTAATGCTTGAGAAGCTGATTGAAAAACTGAACCAGCTGAGCGAGGAATGGAAAGATATACCCATGTTGGCCCGTACACACGGACAGGCGGCATCGCCCACCAAACTGGGGAAGGAAATTAAGGTGTTTGCCGAACGCCTGCGTATTCAAACCTATCAGCTCGAGGGCATTCCGTACAGCGCGAAATTCGGAGGAGCCACCGGCAACTTCAATGCCCATCAGGTAGCCTATCCCGGCATCGACTGGGAAGCCTTCGCCAATCGGTTTGTAGAAGGGCTGGGGCTGCAACGCACCCGGTATACCACCCAGACTGAGAACCACGATAACCTGGCAGCTCATTGCGATGCCATGCAACGAATCAATACCATTTTCATGGACCTGCGCCGCGACATCTGGCATTATATCAGCATTGATTATTTCAAGCAAAAAACAAAGGCCGGGGAGGTAGGGAGCAGTGCTATGCCCCATAAGGTAAATCCCATCGACTTCGAGAATGCGGAAGGGAACCTCGGGATGGCCAACGCCATGTACCATTTCTTCTCATCAAAACTGCCCGTATCACGCCTGCAGCGCGATCTTACCGACAGTACCGTGCTGCGTAATATTGGGGTGCCAATGGGCCATACGCTAATTGCATTTAATTCGCTGGTGAAAGGACTCGACAAACTGGTGCTGAATGAAACGCGCCTGCATGCCGACCTGGATGCTAACTGGGCCGTTTGTGCCGAGGCCATACAAACCATACTGAGACGAGAAAATTATCCCCATCCGTACGAGGCATTAAAGCAACTCACACGTGGACAGGAACAGATAACACGAAACACCCTGCATGCCTTTATCGATACACTGACGGTTGCCGAAACGGTGAAAGCCGAACTGAAAGCGATCACGCCATTCAACTACACCGGAATTTTTTAAGAAGCCACGCGTTGTTTCACCGTGCGCCTTAAATGGTCTTCTCAATGGGCCCCTGCCGGAAAAAACAGCTTCATGCAAGTAACCAAAACAGCTTCCGGCCGTATTCACTTTAATTTGATATTTTGCAACCTCAAAAAAACCAGAAACATGAAGTATACGTCCTATTTGTATTTCGCCATCGTAGCGCTCGCAGCCTGTAATTCAAATCCTATGAACGACTGGAAAAATCCGAATCCATCCATCACTGTAAAATATCCCGAAACCCAGAAGCAGGAAACGGAAGAAGATTTTCATGGTACCAAAGTAAAAGAGAACTACCGGTGGCTGGAGAATGATACGTCGATGGAAACGAAAGCCTGGGTGACGGCTGAAAATGTGGCTACGTTTCAGTATCTCGATCAGATCCCGTTTCGAAAAGATTTGCATAAGGCGGTGGAAGAGAATTTTAATTATGAGAAGTACTCACAACCAACCAAAGAAGGCGAATATTATTTCTTTTCAAAAAATAACGGACTACAAAACCAGAGTGTGGTATACATTCAAAAAGGACTGGAAGGAACTCCGGAAGTGTTTCTCGACCCCAACACCCTCAGCGCCGATGGCACGGCGGCACTGGCCGGTATGTCATTCAGCCGCGACCATAAGCTGTGTGCCTATAATGTGGCCCGCGCCGGCAGCGACTGGAACGAAATTCATGTGATGGATGTAGCCACCCGAAAGGAACTCACCAACGATCGGCTTGAATGGGTGAAATTCTCGGGGGCTTCCTGGTTTAAAGACGGATTTTTTTACAGCCGTTACGACAAACCTCAGGGCAGCAATGTATTCAGCAGTCAGAACAACAGCCACAAAGTGTATTATCATAAAATAGGCACTCAGCAGGCGGCCGACAAACTGATTTTTGACGACCCTGAACACCCGAAACGCTATCACGGAGCCAGTGTTACGGAAGACGAGCGGTATCTTATCCTGTATATCAGTGATGGTGCCAGCGACGGGAACCGGGTGTTTTATAAGGACCTCACCAAAAACGAAACCGAATGGAGCATTCTTTGGGAAGATATGACGTATGAGTTTTCGGTGATCGACAACGCCGGATCACATTTCCTGGTAAACACCAATTACAAGGCCGATAACCGCCGCGTGGTGGAAATTGATGCGGAACATTCACAAACCGAACACTGGAAAGTAATTGTACCTGAAGAGAAGGAATTGCTGGAAGCAGCCAGTACCGGAGGGGGTAAATTGTTTGTTACCTACCTGAACGATGCCTATACAAAAGCCTATGTGATGAATACCGACGGAACCAACAAACAGGAGATCAGCCTGCCGGGCATAGGCACAGCCGCCGGTTTCGGAGCCCGCAAGGAAGACGGCATCTTGTTCTATACATTTACCTCCTTCACGTATGCCCCAACAATTTTTAAATACGATATAGGTAGCGGCAAGTCGGAGGTATTTAAAAAAGCGCAAACAAAATTCAATCCCGATAATTACGATGTGAAGCAGGTGTTTTATAAGAGCAAAGACGGCACCCGGGTTCCCATGTTCATCATTCATAAGAAAGACCTGAAGAAAAACGGGCTCAATCCCTGCTATCAGTACGGTTACGGAGGATTCAATATCAATATCACCCCTTCATTCAGCGTGGCCCGCCTGTTGTTCATCGATCAGGGTGGGGTAGTGGCCATCCCGAATATTCGTGGAGGTGGCGAATACGGTAAACAATGGCACGAGAGCGGTACCAAAGAACACAAGCAGAATGTATTCGACGATTTCATTGCCGCATCGGAATTTTTGATCAGTGAGAAATATACCTGTGCCAAACGTCTGGCCATTGAAGGACGCAGCAATGGCGGGTTGCTGGTTGGTGCCTGCATGACCCAGCGCCCCGATTTGTACGGTTGCTGTATACCCGGTGTGGGTGTACTGGATATGCTCCGGTTCCACCGCTTCACCATTGGATGGGGATGGTGCGGCGATTACGGTTGTGCCGACAGTGCATCCGACTTCCCGTATCTCTATAAATATTCACCGCTGCACAATGTAAAGGATACAGAATATCCGCCAACGCTGGTCATAACCGGT
>JBGAVF010000189.1:0-6099 GCA_044228315.1 Bacteroidia bacterium
ATTACCAAGGTAACTCTTTCGGTATTTATTGGGGCGTTTCTCGTGCTGATCATCTTCCTAACGGTTGCCAAAGGGTATAAAAAACGCGAAGGCAAGGCCCCGAAAGGTCTGCAGTCGCTGATGGAGCCGCTCATCATCTTCGTTCGCGACGATGTGGCCCGTCCGAGTATAGGCAAGAAGTATCAGAAGTTCATGCCTCTGTTGCTCACTATATTCTTCTTTATTTTCATTGTAAACCTGCTGGGGCTTATCCCGTTCTTTCCGGGAGGAATCAACACCACCGGAAATATTTCCATCCCTCTGTTCTTTGCGGCACTGGTACTTATTATTGTAGCGGTAATTGCCAACAAGCATTACTGGCAGCATATTCTGGCCATGCCGGGCGTACCGGTTTGGGTATTGTTCCTGCTAACCCCTATTGAGATCCTGGGATTCTTCATCCGCCCTTTCGTATTGATGGTGCGTTTGTTTGCAAACATCACAGCCGGTCACATTATTGCCCTCGCCTTTTACAGTCTCATATTCATATTCGGACAAAAAAGTGTAGGAGCCGGTTACGGTGTATCGGTGATGTCGATTGTGTTTGCAGTATTTATGAGCCTGCTGGAGTTGCTGGTAGCCTTTTTACAGGCCTTTGTATTCACCCTGCTTACGGCTATTTATATCGGCAGTGCCATTGAAGAGCCCGAGCACCACCATTAATTATTGAAATCAGAAGACAAACGTATATTATAACCCATTATTAAATCTATTTTTATGACACTTTTAACTGTATTATTAGAAGCCGCTTCAACAGGAGCTGGTATTGCTGCATTAGGAGCCGGTACTGCAGCCATCGGCGCAGGACTTGGTATCGGACGTATTGGTGGTTCAGCTCTTGAATCAATGGCCCGTCAGCCAGAAATTTCCGGTGATATCCGTGCAAACATGATCCTTGCTGCTGCGTTGGTAGAAGGAGCTGCTTTCTTTGCCATGGTTATCGGATTGCTCGCTGTATTAGCCAAGTAATTTTTACAACATATACGAAAAAAGGCAGGGTGCTAACATACCCTGCTCTCTTTTTCCTTTGTGTCTGAAAAATTTTTCACGTAACACCGATTAATTAAAATCCAATGGAATTATTACAACCGTCGTTCGGGCTTATATTCTGGATGTGTTTGACCTTCGGGATCCTCATCTTTATTCTGACCCGTTTCGCCTGGAAGCCGATCATGAAGATGCTCTCGGAACGCGAGCAAAGCATTGAAGATGCGCTTAACAAGGCTGAAGAAGCCAAAAAACAAATGGAAAACCTGAAGGCGGATAACGAAAAGTTATTGGCCCAGGCACGCGCCGAACGCGAAACCATTTTACGCGAAGCCAAAGAGATGAAGGATGGCATTATTGCCCAGGCAAAAGCCACCGCCGATACAGAAGCCAAGCGTATGATTGCTACTGCCAAGGAATCCATTGACCGCGAAAAACAAGCTGCTGTTGCTGACCTGAAAAACCAGGTAGCTGCTTACAGTATTGAGATCGCCGAGAAGCTGGTACGCAAGAAAATGGAATCGAACAAGGAACAGGAAGAGCTTGTGAATAAAGCCATCAGCAGCTTTCAGTTAAATTAAGGAACCTATTCCCAAAGCATTTGACACATTATGTCTGAATCGAGAATATCATCACGCTATGCCAAGTCGCTCTTTGAGCTGGCTCAGGAACAAAAGAACCTGGACCGGGTGCATACGGATATGCAGTTATTTGCTGCTACCTGCCGTGAAAACAGCAACCTGGTAAGTGTGCTGAAAAGTCCGGTAATTCACACCGATAAAAAGCGGGCGGTACTGGAAGGTATTTTCGGGAAACATTTCAATGCACTGAGCATTGTTTTCCTGCAAAACCTGGTACGCAAAAAAAGAGAAGGGTATCTGCCGATGATCGCTCACGATTTCATCATGCTTTTCAAAGGCTTTCACAATATTGAAATTGCAAAGATCACTTCCGCCACCGCGCTTTCGGCCCCTGCCCTGCAGGAACTGAAGCAGAAACTGGAGAAGCAAACCGGCAAAACCATTGAACTGGATTGCCATGTGGATGCATCCCTTATCGGAGGCGTGAAAATACAGATTGGCGATCTGCTGTTCGACGACAGCATTTCAGGCCATCTGAACCAGTTAAAACTGCACATGAAATAATATACATCAGTTGATAAAAACACTGATCCGCAAAACAGTAAACCGAAGTAACACAACACAATTAAAATCATACACAAATGGCTGACGTAAGACCTGATGAAGTTTCGGCGATCATTCGCCAACAGTTATCCAACTTCCAATCAGAAGCAGAATTACAGGAAACCGGTACCGTACTTCAGGTAGGTGACGGTATTGCCCGTATTTACGGATTAACTCAAGTACAAAGCGGTGAGCTGATCGAATTCAGCAATAACATGAAAGGTATTGTGCTCAATCTTGAAGAGGACAATATCGGAGCTGTATTGCTGGGCCCGAGCGAAGGAATTAAAGAAGGGGATACTGTAAAACGTACCAAGCGTATTGCATCCATCAATGTAAGCGAGAAAATGCTGGGACGTGTTATCGACACCCTCGGAAATGCCATCGACGGAAAGGGTGCCATTGAAGGCCCGTATTACGAAATGCCACTGGAGCGTCGTGCTCCGGGTGTAATTTATCGTGAGCCGGTAAAAGAGCCCCTGCAAACCGGTATCAAAGCGATTGACGCGATGATCCCGATCGGTCGCGGACAACGTGAGTTGATCATCGGTGACCGCCAGACCGGTAAAACCGCTGTGGCCATCGATACCATCATCAATCAGAAAGAATTTTACGAAGCGGGACAACCCGTATTCTGTATCTATGTAGCCATCGGACAAAAAGCGTCAACGGTTGCCCAGGTGGCCAAGGCGCTTGAAGAACGTGGTGCCATGCCATATACCGTAATTGTATCAGCCGCTGCTTCTACACCGGCTCCTATGCAGTTCTTCGCACCGTTTGCGGGTGCCGCCATTGGCGAATTCTTCCGCGATACCGGTCGTCCGGCCCTCATCATTTATGATGACTTGTCGAAGCAAGCCGTGGCTTACCGTGAGGTATCCCTCCTGCTGAAGCGCCCTCCGGGTAAAAGGTGGTGGTTCACTTACTGCCCTTCCAATTATTGAAACACAAGCCGGTGACGTATCTGCTTACATTCCAACAAACGTAATTTCCATCACCGACGGTCAGATCTTCCTTGAGTCGAACCTGTTCAACTCCGGTGTTCGTCCGGCCATCAACGTAGGTATCTCCGTATCCCGTGTAGGAGGAAATGCACAGATCAAATCCATGAAAAAAGTGGCCGGTACCTTGAAGCTCGACCAGGCTCAGTACCGCGAACTGGAAGCCTTCTCTAAATTCGGATCCGACCTCGATGCTGCTACCAAAGCCGTACTGAACAAAGGAGCCCGTAACGTGGAGATCCTGAAACAGGGCCAGTACAGCCCGGTGACCGTTGAGAAGCAGATCGCTATCATTTACCTGGGTACCAAAGGATTACTGAACGACATTCCAACCGATAAGGTACGTGCCTTCGAAGCCGAATACCTGCAGGTACTGGAAATGAAACATAAAGATGTACTGAACGATCTGAAGAAAGGATCATTCAACGATGACATCACCAACAAGCTGGAAGCGGTAGCAAAAGATCTGATACCGGCTTTCAAAGCATAAGCAACGACAGGATAAGTAAGGCATTTAAGTAAAATACCCGTGGCCAATTTAAAAGAAGTACGCACCCGCATCAGCAGTACCATGAGTACGCAGCAGATTACCAAAGCGATGAAGCTGGTAAGTGCTACCAAATTGCGTAAAGCCCAGAACGAGATCATTCAAATGCGTCCGTATGCCCGCAAACTGAAAGGGGTGCTGGCAAGTCTGGGGGGGAATGTGAACAGTGATGTAATGGCTCCGTTCATCAGCCAACGCGAAATAAAAAATGTGGTGCTGGTGGTGATCACCAGCGACCGCGGACTGTGCGGGGGGTTTAATGCCAATGTGATCAAGCTTACCCTCAACCTGCTTCGTACCACCTACAAGGAGCAGGCAGAGGCCGGAAAGGTAACCATTCTGTGCATCGGCAAAAAAGGGTTCGACTTCTTTAATAAATTAAAATACCCGCTGGCTCAGGGCACCTGGGATCTTTACCACCACTTTAACGCTGAAAATACCTTTAAAATCGGACAGTCGCTGATTGACGGGTTCCTTAAAAAAGAAAGTGATGAAGTGGTGATCGTGTATAACCAGTTTAAAAACGCCGCCACACAGATCCTTTCTGCTGAAAAGATGCTTCCTGTGGATGTAAAGGCCATGGAAGACTCCTCCACTTCCGCTGTGAAGGATACGCATAAGAAGGATTATATTTTTGAGCCGGATAAAGACGGTATCCTCAATACCCTCATTCCTATGACCCTTAAAACCCAGCTCTACAAGGCTTGTCTCGACAGCCATGCGGCTGAGCACGGGGCGCGTATGGTGGCCATGGATAAGGCTACGGATAATGCCGGTGAATTGCTCAAATCACTTCGTTTGCAGTACAACCAGGCCCGTCAGGCTGCCATCACCCGCGAAATCAGCGAGATCGTGGGAGGAGCAGCAGCCCTGTAAATTTCCGCTTCTTTTCATTTCCTTTTTTTCATGGGTTCCTGTATGTGAACCGGTTTGCAACCTGTATTTTTGCCTTCCTTGAAGCCATTATCCCGCATACATCCTTATTTTTTACGCTACAAATGGCACCTGGTACTGGGTGTTCTGTTTGTATTTCTTTCCAACTATTTCTCTATTTATCCGGCCCGGGCCATTCGCGATGCCATTGACTCAGCCATAGGCGCACTCAAGAACGAACCGGTTGACAATAGCATTTTTACCGAAGTGCTGTATTACACCGGTATGATCATTGGCTATGCAGTGCTACGCAGCATCTTCATGTTCTTTATGCGCCAAACCCTTATCGTGATGTCGAGGCGTATAGAGAATGACATGAAAGAAGATATATTTCAACATTACCAGCACCTTTCGCTTTCATTTTACAAACAAAACAACACCGGTGACCTCATGAACCGCATCAGCGAAGATGTGAGCCGGGTGCGTATGTACACCGGGCCGGCCATCATGTACGCCCTCAACACACTTTTTACCTTCATTCTGGTGATCGGGGCCATGTTTGCGGTGAATGCCACGCTCACCTGGTACGTTTTGCTTCCGCTGCCCCTGCTCTCGGTGCTTATGTATTTTGTGAACGACCGTATCAACCGGAAAAGCGAAGCCATTCAGGAGCAGCTATCGGAACTCACCACCCTGGTACAGGAAACCTTTTCGGGCATCCGCATTGTGAAATCATTTGCCCGTGAATCCCTGCTGCAACAGTGGATGCAAAAGCAACTTCTCACCTACCGGGAAGCACAACTATCACTGGCCATGACCGATTCGCTTTATTTTCCGGCCAACCTGCTCCTTATCGGTTTAAGCACTCTCATCACCATTTATATTGGCGGTATGCAGTGCATTGCCGGAAAGGCCACCCTCGGAAACATTGCTGAATTCGTTTTTTATGTGAACATGCTTACCTGGCCGGTTTCATCCCTGGGCTGGGTTACGGCTATAGTGCAGCGTGCATCCGCTTCACAAAAACGTATCAATGAATTTCTGGAAACGCAGCCCGAAGTAAAAAACCAGGGATCCCGTGAATTTACGTTCACCGAAAAGATAGAGCTCAGCGAAGTGTCGTTTACCTATCCTGAAAGCGGGATATCGGCCTTGCATAACATATCACTTACCTTACAAAAAGGAAAGGTAGTAGGTATTACCGGGCCTACCGGAAGCGGAAAATCAACTCTGGCCCAGCTTCTTTTGCGTATGTACGATGCCGACTCGGGACGCATTGCAGCCGATGGGTACGACATACAATCGTATACCCTCGATTCGTACCGCAAATCATTCGGATACGTTCCCCAGGATGTGTTTCTGTTCAGCGACAGCATTTATAATAATATTGCTTTTGCCGATGAGCAACATATCACCGATGCTACCGTGAAACAAAGCGCCTCACGGGCAGCTGTACTGGAATCCATTT
>JBGAVF010000190.1:0-6297 GCA_044228315.1 Bacteroidia bacterium
CTCAGCAAACAGGAACTGATTGCCAACATTATGATCAAACAACACGAAGCTAAAAACCAACCACCCCAGGATACTGCCGAACCCGAGAAAAAGAAACGCGGACGCAAAAAGAAATCGGAAGAAGTGCCTGCTGCCGGGGAAGAGATTGTTACTGATACCACAGAAGTGACAGAAACCATTCAGGAACCTGAAACTGAAACAAAAGAAACAACCCCGGAACCGGAGGAACATGCGGAAACGAAACGCAAGCGTATGCACAAAGAGGAGCATGCACCCAAAACCCCGGCGGTACATCACGAACGCAAAGAGCATACACCCCATCCGCCCAAAGAACACCGCCATCCGAAACTTACCGATGAAAAACCGAATGAAGAAAACGGTAATAATAACGGCAATGGAAACGGAGAAGAAAACGGAAACGGACAAAATCATCAGAACCGGCCCCGCGAATTGCAACCGGCTTCGGTGTTTGAATTCGACGATCAGATCAACAACCAGGGAGTACTTGAATTGATCCCCGACGGATATGGCTTCCTTCGCAGCAGCGATTACAACTACATGCCAAGTCCCGACGATATTTATGTATCGCCATCGCAGATAAAACTTTTTGGATTAAAAACCGGTGATACGGTAAAAGGCACCATCCGTCCGCCGAAAGAAGGGGAAAAATATTTTGCCCTCATCAAGGTCATCAGCATCAACGGGCGCAGTGCCGCCGAAGTGCGGGACCGTATTTCGTTCGAACACCTTACCCCGTTGTTTCCCGATGAGAAACTGAACCTGGTGTACAACCCTACCAACTACTCCACCCGTTTGATCGATATGTTCGCACCGATTGGTAAAGGACAACGCGGACTTATTGTGGCCCAGCCGAAAACGGGTAAAACCGTGTTGCTGAAAGATATTGCCAATGCCATTGCACACAACCATCCGGAAGTTTATCTGATCGTATTGCTTATTGATGAGCGCCCCGAAGAGGTAACCGATATGGCCCGCAGCGTGCGTGCCGAGGTGGTGGCCAGTACTTTCGATGAACCGGCCGACAAGCATGTGAAACTGTGTAACATGGTGCTTGAAAAAGCCAAGCGCATGGTTGAGTGCGGACACGATGTGGTGATCCTGATGGACTCCATCACCCGTATGGCCCGTGCCTATAACACCGTGACACCGGCCTCAGGAAAGATTCTGAGCGGGGGTGTGGATGCAAATGCCCTGCATAAACCCAAACGTTTCTTCGGAGCTGCCCGTAAAATAGAACGCGGGGGGTCACTCACCATCATAGCCACCGCCCTGATCGATACCGGCAGTAAAATGGATGAGGTGATCTTTGAAGAATTCAAAGGAACCGGTAATATGGAATTGCAGCTCGACCGGAAACTCGCCAACAAGCGTGTGTTCCCGGCTATCGATATTCCGGCTTCAGGTACCCGCCGCGAAGATCTGCTCCTTAGAAAAGATATTCTGCAACGCATCTGGATATTGCGCAAGCACCTCAGCGATATGAACAGCGAGGAAGCTATTGAGATGCTGCTGAAACACATGCGTCTTACCCAAAGCAATGAAGAGTTCATTGCTACCATGAACGGGTAAGCACTACTGCAACTGACGTTTATAAATCTGAATGGTGTTTTCGAGCCCGAGATACAGGGCATCGCATACCAGCGCGTGGCCGATAGATACTTCGGCCAGATGCGGCACATGCCGGTAAAAATAATGCAGGTTTTGCTTGTCGAGATCGTGCCCGGCGTTCACCCCAAGCTGCAACGAATGAGCCAATACCGCTGCGGCTGAATAGGTTTCCACGGCTTGTTCAGGATGTGCCGGAAACTGCCGGGCATATTGTTCGGTATATAATTCAATACGTTGGGTACCGGTTTTCGCCGCCCCTTCGATCATCTTTTTATTCGGATCACAGAAAATCGAAACCCGAATGTTACGCGCTTTAAAGGTGACGATGATATCATGTAAAAAAGCGGCATGGGTGATGGTATCCCAGCCATGATTGCTCGTGAGCTGATTTGTGGCATCGGGCACCAGCGTAACCTGTGTGGGGCAGGTCTCCAGCACGAGGTCCACGAATTTCTGTTCCATCGGATTGCCTTCAATGTTGAATTCGGTGGTGACGATCTTCTTCAGTTCCCGCACATCGGCATACCGTATATGGCGCTCATCGGGCCGTGGGTGCACCGTAATACCATCGGCGCTGAAACGTTCGCAATCCTTTGCTACCTGCAGCACATCAGGATTATTACCTCCCCGGGAATTGCGAAGGGTGGCAAACTTATTTATATTTACAGAGAGTTTTGTCATGGCAACCGGACCGCAAAAATACATTATACAGAATAACAAATCATGCGTGCAGTAATTCAGCGGGTTTCCCGTGCTTCCGTCACCATCCACGGACAGGAAACGGCATCTATTGCCGGGGGACTTTTGATCCTGCTCGGGATCGAAGATGCCGATACCGATGAGGACATTGAATGGCTGAGTGCGAAGATGGTGAACCTGCGTATTTTCAATGATACGGAAGGGGTGATGAATGTGAGCCTCAAAGATGCCGGAGGCGACCTCTTGCTGGTGAGCCAGTTCACTTTGCATGCATCCACACGAAAAGGAAACAGGCCCAGTTATATCGCCGCAGCCAAACCCGATATCGCTATACCGCTGTATGAAAAGATGATCGCACGACTTTCAGAAGATCTTGGCAAACCCGTAAAAACAGGTTCGTTCGGAGCCGATATGCAGGTGGAACTGGTGAACGACGGACCGGTAACCATCTGGATCGATACGAAAAACAAATCCTGAAAAAACTACCTACACCGGATTGAACAACAAGGAGAGAAAGGTACTCCAGTCCCAGTCGCCGCTGCCAAAAAAGCAGAGCGGATACTGGTAACTCATCTTCAGATTACACAGTACCACTAATAACACCCCAACGAAGATGCATCCTTTTTTTACCACAGACATGCTCTGAATTTTACTCACTGCATAGGTGCAGGGGATGCTGCACAGGGTAAGGTATTCCACATAACTCCGGCCACCGAAGGCACAACCAAAGCCCCAGTCCCACCAGCAGGAAAACACATAGCTTACCCCAAGAAACAGCAGCGTGAAAGCCGGTCCGTTCTTTTCTTTCTTCAGAGCCATATATACCCCAATGCCAAGCAACAGAAGATACATTGGATGGTACAGCATCAGTCCGTTGCGGGGTGAGAACCATGCTTTGAGCATTTCCGGATGCAGCCAGTGGAATGCTTCCTCACCGTAAGAATAGGTAACCCAGTTTCCGGTAAGATATTTCCAGTACAGCAGCTGCGGAACCCACATCATAGCAAAGGCAATACCAACGATCAGCATTCTCCGGTTGAAAAGGCGGAGGAAACGTGTCTTCATTTCCTGCACGTGGTATGCATCGAGCCAGAAATACGCGGATAAAATATAAATGCCGGTTGGGCGGATCAGTACAATAAGGCCCATGCAACATCCTAATAAAATAAGGGATGCAATGTTACTCTGAGCAAGATACCGTGTTTTACGCATCAGCCATAAAAACAGGGCAAACAGAAAAAACGAATAGATATGCGACATGCCTGTTTCCTGCAGGGAGTAATAAAATAAATTAGTGCCCGCAAAAAGTAAAAACAGGGCCGGAATAATTTGACGCGGGGAGAACTCAAATGCCAGAAAACGTTGGATTAACCACAATCCCAGGATGAGATAAAATACGGAAGCTATATCGATCATCCGATTGTACAGTAAAGAGAATCCATCGGCCGGTTGTTGAAATGCAGGGCTCAGTATATCGGCCAAAAAGTAAAAGGGCAGTTGCAGCATGGCCACGCCGCAGGTGTATTTGGTTCTCACCTTTCCGTCGGGTTGCAGTATAAAACCGTTGCCTGAAAGGGAATCCATGTGCGAAGGAAATTCACGGGCCTGAAAATGATACCTGAACGCTGCCGGCAAATACATATAATACCCGGCCTTATCACCGTATATCTCGCTTTTATAGGTTTGCACCCCGGCCCGGCTGTGCAGGTTCAGCGTAAGAAATACACAGAGGCCGGCAAAGCAGATCCAAAGGAATACCTGCGGAGGAAGGATGTTTTCAATGGTAAAACAGATGCATGCAAACGTACTGAGAAAAATCCCCGAAACGTGCAGCTTGATGCATTGATAGCATTTATTAGGTATGGCTGCAGATAATGAACTCAGAATTGTTTGCAATTTCAACTGTACTTCCATACTTTCGTTATTGAAATAACCGTATTTGATGAAAACTCTGCGATACCTGCTTTCACTTCCCGTAATAGTGCTGGTATTGCTTTCGGTAAAATGCAAAGACAAACCACCGGAACCTCCGGTGGACAAACACCCCAAGCCCCGCGAAATTTTATTACCTCAAATAGTTAAGGACTATTTTGTGTTTAAGGTGGGAACCTACTGGATATATCAGGACAGTGCCACAGGCATTACGGATAGTGTGTACGTTAAGGCGGCAGATACACGTCACTACATTTCTCCTCAATATAATGCGTCAGATAATTACTTTTATGGTAATCTGGAAGGGTTTCATATCGGTTGTGAAAGTGCCAATTTTGGGCAGGAATTTACTGCCTGGTATAGCACCAGCGGTGCCAAGTTAGATAGCCCCCAATACGACACGTGCCTTTTTATTGATGGCTTTAGAGATGAGGCACTTACAGGGCATGGGGGGACAGGCTTTGTTGCTTATTACCCGTTTACGCTTCATGCTTTATACCACGATTGGAATGGGGCAAAAGTAGAATTTATTGATAGAGCAGAGGTGTTAGATTTGAATGGTCATAAATATCTCAATACCATTACTTTTAATAATAACAAAAGTTCATTATATTACGATGCCTCAGTATATTGGACTTTCTCTCCTCATGTTGGCTTAATTCAAAAAAGAGCCATTGGGCAAAAAACCTGGAACCTGATACGATATCTTACTATTCAATAATGGTTCTATTCCCTTTTTAGCTAATACTATTTTACCCTTTAAAACTTTGAAAACAGGTTTCTCTATTGCCTTTTTGTTTTTTCCCGGAAGCGGTACGCATCTGCATAGCATTTTCAGAATATATTTGCACCATGCAACAGCAAGCGTGGTGGCATAAGAATTCGGTAATGGTTCCTGTAGCCCTCTCATTCTATGCCCTGGTTTTTATTCTATGTTCCCTTCTGAGCGAAGGGGCCTATGGAGGCGGCGACAGCTGGATGCATTACCTGTTTGCCAAATATGCTTTCAAACATCCGGAAAACTATATGGACCAGTGGGCCAAGCCGGTGTTCACACTCATCGCATCTCCCTTTGCCTGGTTCGGCTTCGGAGGCATTAAACTCTTTAATATTGCCTGCGCGCTTTTCACGGCATACCTCTCCTACCGTATCATCAAAGAACATGTAGAAACCGATGCATGGCTCAGCATCGTCTTTGTATGCAGTGTACCCATCTATTTTGTTTGTGTATACAGCGGACTTACCGAAATTCTTTTTGCCTTGTTCCTGGTGGCCGGCATTTTTTTATATCAGGGTTTTCATGAACGCTATGCCTGCCTTCTGATATCCTTTCTGCCCTTCATACGCAGCGAAGGATTTCTGATGATACCGGTGTTTGCCTTCGCCACTTTATATTACCGTCAGTGGAAAGCCACACCGCTGCTGGCTGTGGGTACCGTACTTTTCACCATCATCGGTTATTTCTATGCCCACGACTGGAAATGGGTGTTCAGCACCAACCCGTATCTGATCGCCGGCAATGTATACGGAAAAGGGTCGTTGCTGAATTTTCTAGGAGCCAATGAAAATATTGCCGGCTTACCTATGGTGATCCTCATTTTAAGTGCGGCTCTCATCTTCTTCCGTCAGTTCCGGCACAACTTTCATCACCGCATGCTGCATATCCGCTTTGTGCTCATCTTTGGTTGTATGGCCACCTATTTTATTGCACACAGCATCTTCTGGCGTCTGGGCATCTTCGGCTCACTCGGCCTGATCCGTGTAATGGCCGGCATCGGACCGCTCATCGGGCTCACTGCATTTTATGCTTACGACTACTGGCGTCAGCGCACCTGGGCACGGGGGAAAGTGTTTCAATACGCGGCGTGGTTGATGGTTCCGGTCATCATGGTGATTCCCCGCAAGCAATTTGCCATTCCCAACCGCATGAGCAGCTTTGAACAAATTCAATACAACAGCTGCCGCTGGATACTCGACAACAACCTGCAACACAACTACCTCTATTATTTCGATCCGTTCGTTTCGCATTTGCTGGGG
>JBGAVF010000191.1:0-6067 GCA_044228315.1 Bacteroidia bacterium
CCCGGTTCTTCACCGAGTCGGTTGAAAGCTGGTCAAGGTCGATATACGGCTCGCCGAAACCGTAATTATAAATATTCCCCAGATACTGGATATCGCGCAGAAATACGCCTACCAGCCTTGATTTTGTGGATTCAGCTATGTTCACAGCATAATCCAGCGCGCTTTGCGACATATTTACGCCGTTAAAGGCAACAATAATGCGGTTCATACAGGTTTTGAATTAAATTGATACTCAAAGATAAAAGGTATCCCTTGTTCGAAGGTATGACCAATCCAAGGCAAAACCCTGATATTAATCAAGAATTCAAGCCTCCGGTTGTAACAAACCCGGTGCCCGGCACGTATCTTTGCAAACCTTTCAACTAAAATCTTTATGCTACAGTTTTTTAAATATTCACTGGCCACTGTATTTGGCCTCATACTCTTTTGCGCCTTTGCCTTCTTTCTCCTTATTGGCATCGCATCGGTTGCCGGTAAAAAAGACGCCACCAAAGTGGAGAACAACAGTGTGCTTATCCTCGACTTTAAGGGCCCGGTGATGGAACGAACCCTCGAAGATCCTTTCGCCAAGCTGAAAGGTGAAACACAGGTACTCGGGTTGAAAGAAATTCTTGAAAACATTGACAAGGCAGCCAACGATGACCATATCAAAGGAATATTGCTCAACCTGGGAAGTATCAGTGCCGGGAGTGCCTCGAAGGATGAGATTCGCAACGCTTTAAAAGCCTTTCAGGCCAAAGGGAAATTCATTTATTCACGTGCCGACTATTACTATAACGGCAATTACTACCTGGCTTCCCTCGCTGATAAAATTTTCCTTACCCCTTCGGGCGAAATGCTTTTCAACGGAACCGCTGCCGAACCTATGTTCTACAAAGGGTTTCTCGATAAAATAGGTGTCGAGATCCAGGTGATCCGCCACGGCCGTTTCAAAGGTGCCGTGGAGCCTTTTATAAAAGACAAACTGAGCGAAGAAAACCGCCTGCAGATACGTCAGTATAAAGAATCGCTGTTCAATAACCTGATCCGGGCCGTGGCTGCTGACCGCAAGATTTCGGAAGATGAGGTACGATCCATTGCCTACGATATGAAGATCCGCTCGGCTGAAGATGCCGTAAACATGCACCTGGTTGATCAGCTGGCCTATACCGATCAGATCTATGCATCCATCCGCGAGAAGCTGGGCATGAAGGAAGATGAAACCATTAAGTTCATTTCCTATTCAAAATACAAAGACGCTCCGGGCAAAACCAAAGAAGGCGATGTAAACAATAAGATCGCCGTTATATATGCACAGGGTGAAATTCAGGATGGTGACGGCGATGATGAACATATCGGCGGGGCATCCCTGTCGGAAACCATGCGCAAAGCCCGCCTCGACGACAAAATAAAAGCCATTGTGTTTCGTATTAACTCACCGGGAGGTTCGGCCCTGGCCAGCGATATTATATGGAGGGAGGTGAAACTCACCGCCGAGAAAAAACCGGTTATTGTGAGTATGGGCGATGTGGCGGCCAGCGGAGGCTACTATATTGCGGCTCCGGCCACATATATTTTTGCCGAACCAAGTACCATTACCGGCTCTATTGGTGTATTCGGCATGTACCCGAACGCCCGTAAGCTGCTCAACGAGCACCTGGGTATTACTACCGATACCGTGAAGCTGGGTCGTTACAGCGACCTGGGCAATGCCTCCCGTCCTTTCACGGAAGATGAAAAGATCATCATGCAGCAATTCATTGAAAAAGTATACGACGATTTTATTTCCCGCGTGGCCGATGGCCGTAAAAAGCCGAAAGCCGATGTCGACAGCATCGCCCAGGGACGTGTGTGGGCTGCCAACGATGCGCTGAATCTTGGACTGGTTGACAAGATCGGTAGTATTGACGACGCCGTAAAACTGGCCGCTGAAAAAGCAGGCCTCAGCAGCTACCGCATCACCCGGCTTCCGGCCCTTAAAAACCCGATCGAGGAAATGATTAAATCCCTGAGCGGAGAAACCCGTATGAAAAATGCCCTTCGCTCGGAACTCGGTGAAAACTACCCGTTGTATGAGCAATTGCAGTCGCTGAAGAAAAAACAGGGGATCCGCATGGAACTTATGTGGTGGTCGTACTAACTGCTTCAGCCCCGCAGATTCCCGTAAAACCTTTTATATTTACCATCTTTAAAAAAATCAATCTATCCTATGAAATTTATTTTGAGTGCAGCACTTAGTGTGTTCTTATTTTTCGCAGCCACCGCACAAAAAACGCCGGATCGCTGGTTCAACCTCGACTACAAACAGGACGGTGTAGCCGGTGTAAGCGCCGACAAAGCCCTGAACGAATTACTGAAAGACCGCAAGGCCGAAGATGTGATTGTGGCCGTTATTGACGGAGGCACCGATGCCGCACACGAAGACCTGAAAGACAATATGTGGGTGAACACCAAAGAAATCCCCGGCAACGGCATCGACGATGACAACAACGGGTATGTGGATGATATTAACGGCTGGGATTTTATTGGTGGCAGTGGTGGCACCGTGCAGTACGACAATATGGAACTCACCCGCATTTACCGCGACCTGAAAGGCAAATACCTGAACATGGATCCAAAGCAGGTGCCTTCGGCTCAAAAAGCTGAATACGCCCTGTTTCAGGAGGTGAAAGGCAAATATGAGAAGATGTTTATCAAGGCACGCACCAACTACGAATTCTATTCCTCCATTGAAAAATCGATCAACGCGCTGAAACGCGAAATCGGTAAAACAAAACTTACCAATGAAGATATCATCAGCTATAAAACCAGCAACTCGGAAAGCCAGCAGGGATTAACCATCCTGAAAAATGTGGCCCGGGGCGGAGGTGATGTTTCCACCATTGATGCCGAACTGCGTGAAGCCATTGAGCATTTCGAAACCCAGTACAAATACCACCTCAATGTGGATTACGATCCAAGAACCAAACTGGTAGGCGACAATTACAACGATCTTACCTCTCGTAATTATGGCAATAACAATGTGAAAGGTCCGGATGCCATGCACGGCACCCACGTGGCCGGTATCATCGGCGCAGTTCGTGGCAACGGTACCGGTATGGACGGCGTAGCCAATCATGTAAAGATAATGGTGGTACGTTGCGTACCCGATGGTGATGAACGCGATAAGGATGTAGCCAATGCCATTCGGTATGCAGCCGATAACGGGGCCAAGATCATCAACATGAGTTTCGGAAAATACTACGGCACACAAAAAGCCTATGTAGATGAAGCGGTGAAATATGCCATGAGCAAGGATGTTCTTATTGTTCACGCTGCCGGCAACGAAGGGTACGACCTGAAAGGGAAACAGCACTACCCTACCCGCACCTATGCCGACAAAAGCGGTGAAGCAAAGTCCTGGATAGAAGTGGGCGCTTCACAACCCAATATGCAACCGGCATCATTCAGCTGCTACGGTAAAAAGGAAGTTGACCTCTTTGCCCCGGGAACCGAAATTTATTCTACCACCCCCGATAATACCTATAAATCATTGCAAGGAACCAGTATGGCTTCACCGGTTACCGCCGGCTGCGCTGCCATCATCCGTGCCTACTTCCCTGCACTCAGTGCCGAACAGGTGAAAGACATCCTGCTGAAATCGGTTTATAAAGTACCGGGTAAAGTAACCTGCCCAATGGACGATGACAAACAGGAAAAAGCCCAGGATGAAGGCAAGGAACTGAAACCAAAATCGGTGAAGTTCAGCAAGCTTTGCAAATCGGGTGGTATTGTAAATGCCTATAACGCTGCACAACTGGCCTTAAGCATGGAAGCGGCCAAATCGGGAAAATAAGTCCCCGGCTTTCGAAACATACAACACAATACCCCAATAACACCCCTGCTTATACAATCAAAAGCGGAGTGTGTAAAAAACCACCGATCGTTTAACAACGTTCTGTGGTTTTTTTATTTAACATTGTATCGGCTTATTAAACATCTCCTATTATGAAAAAATTCATTGCTATTCTTAGCCTTTTTTGTGTATCCTTCAGTATGTACGCCCACCCGGTAACTCCGGCTGCTGCCTGGAAAGCTGCACAGGTATTTTACGGACAAACCATGCCGGCCACATTGCAAAATGAAATGCCGGCCATGACGCCTGTAACGATGCCCTATATTCAGACGAATGCCTCGGAACCTGAATTTTATATTTACAGTACTCCTGGCACCTTTATCATCATTGCCGGTGACGATGCTTCGGTTCCTGTAATAGCTTACAGCAATGAAGGCACGCTGAGCAGCGGCAAGAGTGTTCCCGAAGGCTTTATAAAGTGGATGGATAAAGTGAAACGCGAGATACAATATATCCGTGAGCAGCACCTGGAAGCCGACGAAGCCATTGCTGAATCGTGGAACCGGTTGCTGAATAACAAGCCACTTACCACGGCCACCAATGCCGTTTCACCTCTCATTGTTACCAAGTGGAATCAATCACCGTATTACAATGACTTGTGCCCGTATGATAATACCTACAGCCAGCGCACCGTGGTAGGATGTGTAGCCACAGCCATGGCCCAGATCATGAAATATTATAACTATCCGGCCACCGGCACCGGAAGCCATTCTTACAACCATGCCCGTTATGGAACCTTATCGGCCAACTTCGGGGCCACTACCTACAACTGGTCGTCGATGCCCAATATGGTTTCATCGGCCAACTCGGCTGTAGCCACTTTAAGCTATCATTGCGGCGTGGCTGTGGATATGGATTACAACGTAGGCAGTCAGGGCGGCAGTGGTGCCTACCCTTCTGCCTTGCCCAATGCGTACAAAAATTATTTTGGGTATGCCTCTACAGTTACCTATTACACCCGCAGCAGCTATGCCGATGCCACCTGGATCAGCATGATGAAAGCCGAACTCGATGCCGCCCGTCCGGTGCAGTATTCTGGACAAGGCACCAACGGAGGGCACTCATTCATTATGGATGGATACGACAACTCCAACAACTTCCACTTCAACTGGGGATGGGCTGGCAGTTCCGACGGGTACTTTGCCATCAACGCCCTCAATCCCGGCTCCCTGGGTACCGGTGGTGGATCGGGCGGATTCAATGCCTATCAAACCGCTATTATCGGCATCAAGCCACCCAACGGCGGAGGCGGCGGAGGTTCCACCATGGATATGCGCTTGTACAGTGCCATCACGGTGAACCCCAACCCTATCAATTACAACAGCGCGTTTACGGTGAGCTGTCAGGTGGCCAACTACGGAACCACCACTGCTCAGAATTTCTCGGGCGATTTTACCGCAGCCGTGTTCAACTCCAGCAACCAGTTTGTAAGTTATATCGAAACCAAAACCGGTTACACACTCAACTACAACAGCTATTTTACCAACCCAGTTGTTTTCAGCACTTCGGCCATTTCAGCCCTTACACCGGGAACCTATACTATCGGTGTTTACTACAAACAAACCGGAGCTACCCAATGGACGGCCTTTGGCAATGGTTCCTACCAGAATTTTATTTCGGTAGTGGTGAAAGGGAATGATGTAAACGATTTGAAATTGTATGCTCCGGTGGTTACTACCCCAACCATCATTACACAAAATCAAACCTTCACGGTTACCTTCGATATAGCCAATTACGGCACCTCCACTTTCAACGGCATTGTTACTGTTGATATTCACAGTGCCGACGGTACCTGGATCCGTGAGCTCGACCGCAAAACCGGTTTATCGCTGCCTTCCAACACGCATTTTACCAGCGGCTTGACCTATACCATCAGCGGTGGCATTTCCGATGCACCGGGCACATATCAGCTCTTCATCTGGGATCAACCCAGCGGTGGCAGTTGGGAAAACCTGGGTAGTGGCACTTATGCCAACCCAATTACCATTACAGTGGTAGCTCCCGGACTTTCGCCCGACAGCTACGAGAACGACAACTCCCAGGCATCGGCTGCCATGCTCAACATGAACTTCAGCGGCACTACCGGATCGGTGAAAACCTCCGGCACCAATATTCATAACGGTACCGATATCGACTACTATTATATCGACCTGCCTTCCGGCTACAACTACACCCTAAGCCCCCGCGTGCACG
>JBGAVF010000192.1:0-6065 GCA_044228315.1 Bacteroidia bacterium
GTCGGTGAGCAGGGATATATACGGTATTTTATCCTGGGCCAGCAAGGCAAGCTTGGCGCTGGTTTTGGCCATCTGCATCAGCGAGAAGGCGGCTTCCATCATACGGGCTCCGCCCGATTTGGATATCATGAGGAAGGGGATCTTGTGTTCCCGGCAATAGTCGATGCTGCGGGCAATTTTCTCACCCACCACACTGCCCATACTACCCCCGATGAATCCAAAATCCATACAGGTGATCACAATATCATGGTTTTCCATTTTACCCACCGCGCTGCGGGCCGCATCTTTCAGCCCGGTTTTGTTAATGGTATCTTCAATACGGTCGGTGTAGGGTTTGCTGTCAACAAAGTTCAGCGGGTCGCCACTGATGAGGTTTTCAAACATCTCGGTGTATTCGCCGTTGTTGAACAGGAATGAAAAATAATCTTCACTGCTGATACGGATATGGTGATCGCAATGCGGACATATATGAAGGTTTTGTTCGATATCGGTTTGCAACGTCACCTTCTTGCAACGTATGCATTTGTACCATAACCCTTCGGGTGTTTGTTTTTTCTCTGTCGTCGACGTACGGATGTTTTCCGCCAGTCGCTTATACCAAGGTTCTCCCATAACTATTGCAAAAGTAATTTTTTTTGCCAAGTATGGAAAAACAACCACAGATTAAAGCGCCTGAGGGTGAACACATTACGTTTTAATACCGGGGCGGGTTGGCAGGGGCTTCAAAACAATCCCGGCACCGGGGCTCCGGTAATTCCGATCTGTGCGGCATCGAACTGAAAGAGGTGCTGTAGCAGGCTACTGTAAACACTGCGGAAATCGATACGGTATTTCAGGTCTCCGTTATCGAGGTCGTGAAGGTTGGGGTTCCTACCAACGATGTGGTTTTTACTACCGGTGCTTAACACAAACACGGGGGCTGCAGTGCCATGATCGGTGCCGCTGCCGTTGTCCTTCACCCGTCGTCCGAATTCGGAGAAAACCAGCACCGTTACTTCATCAGCGATGCCGGAAGTATGCATGTCGGTATAAAAGGCATGCAGGCTTTCTGATAATTCGCCCAGCAGTTGCTTGTGTTTGTTGAGTTGCCCGGCATGGGTATCAAAGCCTCCCAGGCTGGTGTAATAAACGGGTGTGGCCAGTTCTCCTTTGATCATGCGGGCGATCCACTGTAAGTTTCGTGCCAGTGCGGTAGCCGGGTAGGTGGGCTGGTTTGTGGCGGTTTTATCGAGGGCGGTTTGTATCTCCTTGCTGCCTTCCACCGATTCCATCATGAGGTTGCGCACAAAGTCGATCTGGGCGTTGCCGGTGCTTTGGGTGTTCGGGTTGTTCTTCAGGCGTTTCAGTTGTTGTTCAAAGCGCGAAGGGTCGAGCAGGGTGATGGCATGTGTATTTTTTCCTTTCAGGCTCAGGGCATCAATGGCGTCGAGGTTGAGGGCACCGGGATTGATCTCTGCCTTTGCGTTCAGATCGAGATAGCGCCCGAGCCAGCCTTCGTTGAGATACTGGTTCGATGCGCCTCCGGTTTGCCATATCTCCTGACTGCGAAAATGCGAACGGTTGGGCATGGGATAACCTACATTCTGTATTACACTCAGATGTCCTTTCTGCATGAGTTCCGCGAAACCCTTCATGGACGGATGAAATCCCATGCCCCCTTCAGCGGCTTTTATCACCTGGGCTTCGGGAATTGCAATGGCTTTACGAAGCTGATAATACAACGGGTCCTGATAGGGGATGAAGGTATTGAGTCCGTCGTTGCCTCCGTTGAGCTGCACCACCACCAGGGTTTGTTTTTTGGCCATCAGCCCCGGGTAGGAATGGGCCGGGATGGCCCGTAAAAATTTGGGCAGGAGCAGCATGCCACCGGCAGCAGTGCCGGCAATGCGGATGAAATCTTTTCGGCTCGTGTTCATGGTTTTTCAAAAATAGAATTAATACACCTGAAATTCGGGGGTCTTGAATAAATAAGCGGCGAGGCGCGACACCCCGGCATCGGCATTTTCTGCTTTCGGGTCGAAGTCGTACCGCAGTATTTCTTCGGCATCGGACTGAATGGTATCGCTGCTTTGGGGCAGATGGTTTTGGATCAGGGAAGTAATGATCTCGTTGCTGCTTGCGGCGTCTTTATGCCAGCGCAGATGCGGCAGTTGTTTCGATGCTTCCGTTTCTTCAGCCATCAAGGCTTCATCCTCCATGGTGTATTTCAGTTTGATGCGGGCAAAGGGTTTTCCGGCGTTCATGAGGTCGATGATGCTGAGGCGCTGAATGAGTTTATCACTGCTGATCCATTGAGTGCCTCCGTCCCAGCCTTTTACATTGGGCGGATTGAACAGTTCCATGCCCTGGTTGCGCAGGTATCCGGTCATGACCAAAGCGGGCAATTCCTTTATACCGTAATTATACAGCACTTGCAAGGCATAGGTGAGCGGATCTTTGATGCGTTCTCCGGCATGGACTTCAATGCAACGGTCGGTGATGAGTTTTTCCAGTAAGGGCCGGATCTCAAAATCGTTTTCTTTGAGCACAGCGGCATATTTCCGGATCATAGTTTCATCGGGAGTGTCAGTCACAAAATATCGGAGCAGTTTGGTGGTAATGCGGGTCACCGCTTCCGGGTGTTCAAAGATGATATCGACCAGGTCGTCGGCTTTGAAGTCGCCTTCATGCCCTAGATATTTTTTCGGAGAACGATCCTGCATAAAGGCATAGTACTGTCCGCCTTCATCACCGAGGTTGAGTCCGGCCAGGGCACGTGCTCCTTCTTTGATATCCTGTTCGGTGTAGTTGCCAATGCCCAGGGTAAACAGTTCCAGCAGTTCACGGCTCAGGTTCTCGTTGGGGCTTTTGGCTTTGTTTTGCACGTTGTCGAGATACACCAGCATGGCATTGTCGTACAAAACTTTTTTGGTGAGGGTTTTGAAGTTGCCAAAGGCATGTTCGCGAAACAGTTGATTTTGCCGGTACAACAGCCAGGGCAGTTTCACTTTCTGAAAGGAGCTTACAAAATGGTTGTGCCAGAAGAGCACCATTTTTTCGCGAAGGGGATAGGCTTCCTGATGCATGCGTTCGATCCACCAGTGCTGAAGCATCATCATGCGTTCCCGTTCTTTCCGTATCATTTTTTTCTGTTCCTCGGGCGATGCTTTTTTAAACGCTTTCAACTCCCTGCGGGTGCGGGGTGCATCGTTCATGCAGGCAGGCATGGCCACAAGGGCATTGGTCTGGAAGGATCTCTGAAGAAACCTGCCGGTGCCGGTGCGTTCAATTTCTTCGGCTTGTGCGTTACTGAAACCCAGTCGCTGGGAAAGAAGAGCAGATGCTTTCATATACAAGGTATGATGCAGACCACAGCCGAATGTTTAATGGCATAAAAAAAAGTCCCGCCACACTAATGTGACAGGACTTTTGATATGATGAAATACGAAGTATTAATTCAATACCACACGCTGCACCAAACTGCCTTCGGCGGTGGTGATCTTTACAAGGTATACTCCGTTGCTGATACCGGCACGGGAAAGGGTTACTTCCTTATATCCGTTACCGCTGGTGTTGAGTACCTCACGACCCGAAACATCCATCAGTGTGATGCTGCGGATCTCGCTACCGGCTTGAACGGTGAATTCACCGTGTGCAGGGTTTGGATAAACTTTTACCTCGGTTGCTTGTAATGCTTTTGGCATACCTACACCTCCCTGTGGACATACCGTTAAATACCCCGGTAATTTCAGGGCCACCATGTTGCGAGGGGCCAGGTAACCATGATTGGTGTCGATATAGGCCAGTGCTTTGGCTTTGCTCATATACTGGTTGGTGGCCATACCATTCAGATGGCATTGTTTGGCATCCTTTAACGCAGTTGTATCGGCACGTCCAATGGCTTTGAAAGTTAAATAAGCCACCCCTACTGAGGTTGCTGAATCCCACCATTCCCATGGAGCCGACTGGGCTGCATACGGAGCCGGATACGCAATTTTAAGGCGGTAATAACCGCTCAGTCCTTCGTTGTTCTTTTTGGCTTCAGTGGTATACGGGTCGGTGAACACGCATTGTTTCCATGGCTCAATGTTGAGCTGGTCGGCCAAGCGGCAAATATTGCGGCTGCCATCAACAGGAATTACGGCCTGTGGCACAGTGCCGGGAACATACACGATACCGCTGGTATCAGGTGCAAACGGATCGGTGTAGCTGTGGAAACCAACTACCGGTGGTTCTCCGGTATTCATCCAGTTGATATCGCCAATAGCGCCTCCCAGGTTGAAGATCATATTTACCTTGGAACTGTATCCCACATTGTTCGGTACACTGATGGTGCCCGGCAATACGTTGTCGATATCACCCAGCAAGGCCGTGTCGATATAGGGCTGACCACCGGTGCTGATAAATTTGGCAACCCGCATTTCTGCATTGGTATGTACATAGGCATAGGTGAAGGCAATGTACCCTCCGGTACCTTGTCCGCCCAGGATCACCTTGTTGGTATCCACTTTATATACCGAAGCATTTTTACGCATATAACGTACCGCTGCTTTGGCATCCTGTTCGGCACGGTACACCGCTTCCATAATGGATTTGGCGCGGGCTTCCTGGGTAGAAGCAGCCGGGTTCCATCCCTGACGGTAGGTGGGTACACACACTACATAGCCGCGCTTGGCAAAGCCACGGGCTATTTCCATGGTGGCGCTGTCATCTTTAAATCCGGTGGGATTCTGGTTGATGTATTTGGGAAGAAAGCTACCGGTATGCAGCAATACGATCAGAGGACGACTGCTGGCCGTATCCGTGGTGGGTGGCTGATAAATGTCGCACTTCAGGGCTTTAAGCACGGGTGAACCGGTAAGTACTTCAATGTTGGATCCGTACACCGAATCCTTGGCATATTGCCATGAGGAAAACACCTCATTCAGATAGCGCATTTGCGCGGGGGCATTGAAAACGGCAAATACCATTGTCAACGCAAGCATGTAAATCTTTTTCATGTATACAATAATTTGTTTTAAAGGTTATAATATACAAACATAGAAAATTAATCGGTACTACCAAACGGCCATGCTAAGCACTTTAGAAATCAGAGGAATAAAATACTGTGCAATGAGTATATGCTGTTTTCATGTGCATTTATTAAAACAGAAGTGAAGAGCCATGATGCTGAATACGAAAGTGAACCCTGATTTCCTTTATTCTCAATTCTTCATTTTTAATTCTTCATTCTTCATTCTTCACTTCTTATCCCTCACCCAGTCATACAGCACCGAGAAATACATGAGGCGGGCCGTATACGGACCACCGTACACCTGAAAGAACTTTTTATTGAGAATATTAGAGGCACCGAGTTTAAAGGTGGTGTTCCATTTGGCGTAGTTGTAATTGATCTGTCCATCGAGTGAGGAATAGGTGGGTACCTTGCCGGTAAACTGGGGTGAGCCTTCAAACACAAATCCCTGTACCCACTTGTAATTGAAATTAAAGCCCCAGCCTTTTGCGTTGAAAAAGCCCAGGTATTTGCCTTCAAAGTCGCGCCCCCCGATGCTTACATTGAACTTGTGTTCGGGTGTATTGTAGGCCGGAATGATGGAATCGGTTTCTTTGAACTGGTTCAGTTTGTTCCACGAATAGTTTCCGCCCAGGATAAAATATTTGCAGAAATAAAAATTGGTGTTGAAGGATATGCCTTGCGTGGTGACCCGGTCCTTGGCATTGGCCGCTACCCGGTATACCTGATACGTAGGAAGCATGAGGCTATCGAAGCTGGCATCCACACCGATCTTGTAGCCGATAAAATCGTGGTAGGCGCTGTAGTAGTATCCGGCATCGAGGTAAAGTTTTTTCCAGAAGGTTCCCCGGAATCCGAATTCAACGGTTTTCACTTTCTCGGGTTGTACCGGAGCCACATTGAAACGTCGGGCATAGGCGGTGTCTTTTTTATTCAGTACATCGATAAAGGAGTTCACCGTCATGAGCCGGTTGAATCCGTTCACGTTCCCGATGAGTATGGCCGGGCCCACATTGTAGAACAGGTACTGATCGAGCAGGGTAGGGTTGCGAATGGCCGAGGAAAAGGAAAC
>JBGAVF010000193.1:0-6063 GCA_044228315.1 Bacteroidia bacterium
TGGATCATCAGCGCCGGGTCGTCGTATGTGCAGCGATACCGGTACAATGGCAATGTCAGTTTCAACTACAACGTAAATAAAATAGGGGAGCCCCGCACCTATGAACAAACGGTAGCCCGGTTGTTTTTAATTACATGGAACCATACCATGGATGCACGGGTGCGCCCGGGAACCACCTTTTCGGCCAATGTGAACCTGCAAAGCGGCGGAGCTGCCGGAAATTATCTGCGCAGGAACACCACCAACAGTACTGAATTTCTGAACAACGAGATCCGCTCGAATATCAGTTATTCAAAGTCCTTTATGAAAGGAAAGATGATGCTGGCACTGAATGCGAACCACTCACAAAATACCCTTTCGCATGCTGTGAATGCTACATTGCCTTCCGGTCAGTTTTATATCAACAGCATATACCCGTTCCGCTTTAAAGAACATCCCGGCAGTGCCAAATGGTATGAGAAGATCAATACAACCTATAACCTGCAATTTGCCAATTCACTTACTTCCAACGATTCCCTTTTTTATAATAAGGAACAATACCGGGCCGATACGTTGAAAAAATATCTGAGGAACGGACTTCAACACAGCATACCTCTTTCCACCAGTTTTAATCTGCTGAAATATTTTAATGTGGCCACCGGGGTTACGTTCAATCAGCGGTTTTACTTTAACAGCATTGAAAAAACATTCGTAGAAAAAGGGAATTACAATGGAACCAAGGATACCGTACTCAGCACCGTAAAAAACGGATTTCATTCCCCGGTTGATATGGGATTCAGTGCCGGTATTAGTACCCGTATATTCGGGAAATTCAATTTTTACAATACCCGTCTCATCGCCATCCGGCATGTATTAACCCCATCGGTATCCTTTTCATATCATCCCGATTATAGCGAAGCGATATACGGGTACTACCGTAAAGTGAAGAACCCGGACGCATCTACCTATACTACCTACAGTATTTTTGAGAATGGAATTTATGGCTCCCCGGCCTTAGGGAAGTCGGCCATGTTGTCACTTAACCTGGGAAACAACCTGGAGAGTAAATGGAAAAATAAAAAAGATACTATCACCGGTGTAAATAAGATCTCGCTTCTCGACTACCTGAACTTCGGCACCTATTATAACCTGCTGGCTGATTCTATGAAACTGGGAAACATCAATGTAAGCGGTGGAACCAGTATCCTGAAAAAGATCAATATAAACTTCAGCGGCGCATTAACGCCCTATGATAAAGACAGCAGCAAAGGGAATGAATATTATGTGAACCGGTATCTGATTCAGAACGGAAAGGGCACATTGGCACGCATTATTAATTTCCATACCGGGTTTGTTTTCAGTTTTAACGGCAACCCGGCCCAGAAGAAAAAACCGGTATCAGGATTCATGTAAATTATAATATTGATTACAATGTTCGTAACAAGTACATTGTTTCGCCTACCTTCCGTAAGTTTACACAAAGCCTTTCACTCAATGGTGATTTCAACATCACTACCAACTGGAAGCTGGCAGCGTCCATGCAGGTGAACCCATTGAATGTGCAGATTCAGTACGTTACGGTTGATCTTTACCGGGACTTGCATTGCTGGGATATGCGTCTTCAGATTATTCCTATTGGCGACCGCAGGGGGTTCAATTTTGCCATTCAGGCCAAATCAGCATTACTGCAGCAACTGAAACTTACCCGCAGGTTCGATGCCCGCTATTATTAAGCGGCTTGTCAGCTGATTTTTATCTTGGTACTTATCCAAATCAGCAGGTTGGCTATGAAAAATGTTATTGCCAGCCAGGCCCAGCCAATCACTGTTTTATCTTTTGGATTCTTTTCAGTCTTTTTAGCATCAGCCTCAGGCGTATTCTTTTCGTTCCGGGCATTCGAAGGCGTCTCCTGATCCGGCTGATACGGGGCGTTTTTCTTCTGCTTTTCCAGCTTTCGCAGATCGAGGTCATCCATTGCATTTACAAGCAGGAGTACAGGAAATAACATCAATCCTATGAACCCCAGAACATAGACGAGGATTCCAACGGCAAGCACAATTTCCAAAGTGATCAATGCAATCCCGATACCTAACAGGAGCAGGCTCACTCCTAAGCCAATGAATTGATCGTGGTAGTTCTTTTTGATCTGTTCACGGGTTGGTAGCTTTTTGGGTTTAGGGTCAGGTACCGGGCTCCCGGTCCATTTGCCTGAAACAAACGATGACGATACGTTCAGCACTTGGTTTTGATGCAATTCTAATAGATCATTATTCTTCTCAACTGCGTGTAATTCTGTTTTTTCAGGAACAACACGGGCCCGGGCTGGCATGAGCGTAAATGAATGTGCCGGGATTTTTTCAATCCTCTTTGTATCATTCAGGTTCATTTCCTTTTCCGGGTGCCCCGAACCTGCTCAGGTCCGGGCACGCGGGATGTATTGATAGCGGCTGCAGGAAGCCAGCAGAAGCAGTAATACGGAGAAAAGAATAGATTTTTTCATAATAGTATTTGTTGAATGTTTGCAATCATTTACTTCTTGCGCATCACGTTGAAGCCATAACTTACTCCAAACTGCAGGGAGTTCTTGCGTGGAATAACATAAAAGTTCAATGGCATATTCAACTTACCGGTTTTGAAGGTTTTACCAAATCCAATGAGTAATCCGGGCTTCGCTACAATAGAGCCACCGGTATGATTACGACTCACCACCTCGTATGGGTTGGGTGTAAAATTTGATGTCATCTGAACCGAATCATATTTCCACCCGTTATAGTCTCGTGCAAAACGCCAGTTGTTCGATGCATCCTGATACATATCGGCGGCACGTGTCCAGGTAATGGTTGGTCCAAAGGCGATCTCCCATCCGGTACTGGCGCTTCTGAAACCGTTCAGTATGGTAAAGCTGGGAACAAAATGCCCTTGTTCTACACCGGAAATGGTAGGAATAAACTCGAAGATGGCCTGCAAATTCCCTTCACTCAGATACATCTTTTCGAACTGATACCCGAACTGGAACATGGCCGGATAACCTCCCAATCCTCCTTCATCTTTTGAACGAGTAGCAAATTCAGCAGCAGTTCCGGTAAGGAAACCAAATCCGAAACGGGGGCCTCCCAAACTTATGGTTGTGCTCTTTGAGTTGCTTACAGCGGTTGGTATCGAGTTCTTTTCATCAAGGTGTTTCTTGTTTTCTTCCGTGATCGGGATGCCGTACATTTCTTTTAATGTAACTTCAATAAGCACATCCATATCCTTGTTGTCATCGTTAAATTCCTTGGTAATGGTTTTGGTAGTATTCCCTGTTTTTACTTCGAACTGACGGAACATCAGCACCACTTTGCCTCCCAGTTTATTGATGCTGCCACTGAGCATATAGTCTGTTTTAAGCAGTTCACCGGCATGCAATATGCATTCGCGGTTCAGGCAGGTGTTGATTTGAATGTTATTCGTGCGCAGCACATCTTCTATATCATACCGGTCGAGCACTTCGTAGAGCGACAACTTGCTGAGTTCAATGCGCACCAGTTGTGTGAGTGGTTCTTCTTTGGCCCATCCTTTTGCGTCGATGTAAACGATGCCTATTTTGGGAAGGGCTTGTTGTGATATCCCGGTTATGCATGCAAAAAGAATAAGCATACATGTAATCAGAACTTGTTTTGGTTGAATGAATGAGGTTTTCATGATGTGATTGTATTATAATTTTTATTCGTGATTATTTCGATGATTTCATGGTGTTAAAGCCATAGCTGACACCTATTTGCATGGTTTTTACACGGGGTACTATGTAGAAGTTCAGAGGCATATTCAGTTTGCCCGATTTGAACGTTTTACCGGCTGCCAGCAGCAATCCGGGCTTCGAACGAAGATCGCCGCGGGTGTCGTACCGTTCTTCAATGGTGTATGGGTTGGCTTGCAATGAAGTCCATTCACGCTCCAGATGCCATTTGTCGTTCTGCATATATCCTTTAGCCACCGAGGCCCATGTGATGGTAGGGCCGAATGCAAATTCCCAGCCCGAATGAGCGCTGCGGAATCCGTTGAGAAGGGTAAAACTTGGTATCATAAGCCCCTGATCCATTCCGGAAAGGGTAGGGATGAATTCTACCAGGGCCTGAAGATTGCCTTCGTTCAGGTACATTTTTTCAAACTGATATCCGAACTGGAATAAAGCCGGGTAACCGTCTCGGCCTCCCTGATTCTTCGGCCGTTGCATGAATTCACCGGCGGTTCCGGTTAAAAACCCGAAGCCGAAACGCGGGCCACCAATACTGATCATGTTTTCTTCCGGGTTGCTTACCGCGTTGGCAATAGCATTCTTTTTATCCAGGTTTTCTTTATTCGGGTCGTTGAGTTTGATCCCGTACATACTTTTGAGGGTAACCTCAAGGAGGATTTGCAGGTCGTGGTCTACCTGAGGGAAATCTTTCGTAATGCTACGTGTCGTTTCTCCGGTGGCAATGTTTATTTCCCGGAACATGATTAATATCCGGTTGTCGTATCGTTCTACACTTCCGCCCAGCATAAAATCGGATTTCAACAGTTTTCCTGCGGCTATGATCTTTTCTTTGCTCAGGCATTCTTTTTCAATAATATTGTTTGCCTTCAGTACCTCATTCAAATCATATTGATTGATTACATCATAAATATTGAGTTTGCTTAGTTCCAGCCGCACCAGGGGTGTAACCTGATAGTTCGTGTCAATTCCTTTGGTGGGTGTAACCTGATAGTTCGTGTCAATTCCTTTGGTATCGATATATACAATACCGATACGTTTCAATGCCTCCTGTGAGAACGCGCTGAATTGTGTGAAGAGCATTACCGAAACCAGTAATACTGTGATGTTAAGGTGTTTTAGTGATTTCATGACTAGTTGGTTTTAATGTTTCGTGTTTTATTGATTAAAAACTATGTGGCAAAATTATCTTCTCCCTCAATACGCTTTTTTACAAAAAGTGATAATTCAAAATTATTTTTATCGTTTTATGATAAAATTGCTCCTGAACAAATGAAGGGTTTGAAATGGAAATAGGACGGGAAAAAACAAATAAGCGACAGAAAATCAGGTAAATACACTGTATTTGACCGGACTTCTGCCGCTTTTTTTCAGAATAATGCGGAATTCTTATCTGGAACTGTTCCTGATAAGAATGTGTCTCGATGTGTTATTTGATTTTCTCGAAACGGGCCTGAAAGAATCGCAGGTATTTGGGTTCATAGATCATCTTCAACCCTTTTATCTGTTTGCGGTTCTGGTACACATTATACACCGATTCAGCAATTACATCCATATGTGCTTGTGTATACACACGGCGCGGAATGGTAAGGCGAACCAGTTCCAGTTTCGGATAATAGTTCTCACCGGTTTTATTGTTTCGTCCGGCTGAAACAATACCTCTTTCCATGGTGCGTATACCCCTGTCGATATAAAGTTCGGCAGCTAAGGCCTGGGCCGGAAACAGGTCCTGCTTTACATGCGGCAGAAAACGTTTGGCATCGATAAAGATACCGTGCCCACCGATGGGTTCTGTAAGAGGGATCTCGAGTTGTTTGAGTTGTTCACCCAGGTAAATGACCTGTCCGATGCGTGCTTTGATATGATCATCATAAACCGACTCTTCAATACCGATGGCCATAGCTTCCATGTCTCTGCCGGCCAACCCGCCATAGGTATGAAGTCCTTCATACACTACTACCAGGTTACTGGCTTCCTCAAAAGCTTCCGGATCGTTCAGTGCCAGAAAGCCCCCTATGTTTACGAGTGCATCTTTTTTGGCACTCATAGTAGCCCCGTCGGTATAACTGCAGATCTCTTTCACGAGGCTGCGAATGCTGCGTCTGGCGTATCCCGGTTCTTTCTGTTGAATGAAATACGCATTCTCGGCGATGCGGGTCATGTCGAGAATGATCTTAATGCCGTGTGCATTGGTATATTTCCGTAGGGCTTTGAAGTTTGCCATGGAAACGGGCTGCCCGCCGGCCATGTTCACAGTTACGGCCACACATATATATGGTATCTTATCGGCACCGTGTTTTTTAACCAGCGCATCAAGCTTGTTCAGATCCACATCTCCTTTGAACGGGTTC
>JBGAVF010000194.1:0-4633 GCA_044228315.1 Bacteroidia bacterium
GCTGAATTCAATTATGTATTTGTGCATAAAGACATTCCCGATGACAATCTGGAACGTGCCTTAAAGAACCTGGATCCCGCTGTATTGCAGCAATTGGCCGAGCAGGTAGGACGAGATGGCAACGAAAACGAGACCGCTTTTTTTGCCCAACTCGCCGATCAGAATTCACGCATGGGACAGCAACCCTACAATCCGTTTTTCATGACGGGCCCCAACGGTCAGATCATCCCTTCTGTGAATTTCACCAAGGTATATGCTTATCTGAAATATCTTCAGCAGGTAAAAGCAGCCCAGAAAAAAAGGTAAGCAGCAATACTGCCCGATTCCTGTATCCGATTTATTATATTTGACCTATGATTCGTTACTATATTCTGTCAGGTCTCCTGTTCCTGACATTAACCCGTATTTCTGCACAAACAGAAAAGCGTTTCACCCTCTCACTTGCAGCCACCCTCAATCTCTCCGATCTCCCGGAAAGCCTTGAGCCAAAAGTTACAACCATTCAGCAACAACCGCATCCGGCTGCCGGCACGGAGTTGCTTAAAAGAGACCTGTATGCTGAACGATTGAGAAAGCAGGCAAAGCCGGCCATGCAAAATAAAATGCAGAGCAGCAATGCGGCCAGTACTCCTCAGCTACTCACGCTATTCCAGGGAAATATTGCGAGCGGCGTGCCGAACGACAATCACATTGCCATTTCCAATACCGACACCGTTGTAAGTGTGGTCAACAGCAATATTCGTGTGTATAACGGCTCGGGCAGTTTACTATTCACCCGAGGCTTAACTGCGCTGAGTTCGGCACTGGGCAATTTCAGCAATATTTCCGACCCGCATATTACCTATGACCCGGTGGCAAACCGTTTTATCATTGTGTACTTTAGCGGTAGCCTGGCCACCAACAGCACGGTCATCATCGGATTCACTAAAACCAGTGATCCAACCGGCGCATGGAATTTTTATAAGCTCCCCGGCAACCCATACAACGACACCTCATGGAGCGACTATCCGTACGTGGCCATTACCAAAGATGAATTTTTTGTTTCATTCAACCTGCTTCAGGATGGTCAACTCGACTGGCGTAAAGCACAAAAACAAAGCATCATCTGGCAGATCGACAAACAAAAAGGATATGCCGGAGATTCGCTATCCACAAAACTCTGGGGAAATATTCAGTACAACGGAACCTATATAAAAAATATATGTCTGGTACAGCCCGGAAGCGGTGCCCAGGGAACCGGAATCTATGCGGTAGCCCTACGTCAGCTCGACCTGAAGAACGATACCGTTTTTATGATGCATATTGACAATACCCTGAAGAGCGGAGCCGCTACATTTACAACCCGGGTTTTGCGTCAGGATGCCCAGTACGGCTTGCCCGGCAATGTGCCCATGCAAAATAAGAATTACTTGCAAACCAACGATGCACGAATTCTTTCGGCCGTTATTGAAAACAACATGATCCATTATGTGCAAAACACCATTGACACTTTCTACAATACCTGTGGTGTTTATTACGGACGCATTGTGAATCCGCAGAACAGCAACCCTACCCTGCATGGAACCATCATACGAAGTGATACCATGGACTATGCCTATCCGTCGGTGGCCTATGCCGGCGGAGGAATCACCGACAACAGTGTAATGATCACCTGTTCGCATTGTTCAAAGAATGTGAAACCGGGCACCTCCGTATTTTATGTCGACCGTACCGGTAATATTTCCAGTCAGGTGCGATGCAAAGACGGGGAAGGCTGGGTGAATGCCCTGCTCGATACCAATGAACGATGGGGAGATTATACCGGTATTCAGCGCAAATACACCGAGCCGGGTGTGGTGTGGCTGAGCGGTTCCTACAGCGACCCGAACAACTACTCATACCGCACCTGGATAACGAAAGTTAAAAGCACTGATGTGATGCTGGGTACCACGCCTTATAGAATAACGGAACCTGTCCAGGCCTCGGTGTATCCGAATCCATCAGCTACCGGACGCGTTGCCATTGAGTTCACACTGGAACACAAGCAGCCTGTTACCGTTGATTTATACGATATCAGCGGAAAGTTACTGCAACATCTTTTTGACGACGCGTGTAAAGCCGGCATCAACCGTTTCGAATGCAATACATCATCATTACCTAAAGGCATGTATACCCTTGTTATTACCTCGGGTGATCAGACGCTTGCCTCGAAAAAAGTGGTCATTGAGTAACTTCGCTTCTGCAATACGTTTAAAAGCTGATATGTAATCCGAATGACAGCAGTGATTTATCCTGTTTAAATTCGGGATGTGAGATATTCAGGCTCTGCATCAGTTGAATCTGAAGTTTAATATTTTCCAACCCTCCCCTTACAGTAAGCGCGGGTTCAAGCAATAAGGAAGCATTATTTTGATTGAGGTAGGTAGCTTGTGAAACGCCGCCATGAATAAGACTTCCACTGATATTGGTATAATTAAGGCTTGTCATACGGGCCGATGCCGAAACTGAAAAATATTTTTGGTAATAGCTGAAAGAAGGCTGCAACCCAAAACGAAAGATGCCCGCCTTCAGTTTCCCACTGCTTCCCGGATACTGAGTAATAGTGCCCGGAAAATGATTCTCAACATTTCCCACACCGGCCAACCCGTAAATATCAAAAACGAACTTATCGAGAAAACCTTTGAAATACCCATACCCGCCTTCCGCTAAAAACCCGGAACCGCCGTTTCCGGCACTGTCACTCTTCGGATTATAATAGGCCATATTCAGCATCACCGCCGACGACTTTGTAATACCCAAAGCGCCTTGCGCTTCCCCCTGATTCTGATTTCCAGCCAACACAATACGTACATTGCCTCTGGATTTAACCATTGGTACATTTTGCGTATTGGGAATGTAATAAATAGGACTGCAACTGAATACAGTAAATGCAACGATGCATGTAAAAAGCAACGATAGATTTTTCATTTGTGTGATGTTTAGCAGATACCATCACGACGGAAAGTTTCCACGATCCGTCGATCCGTTTGTTTCAACACCGAAGATACCCAACAAAAATGAGGCTTCCTCACAATCGTTTACCCCGATCAGGTTGATTTATTGAAAATCAATACAATAAAATGAAAAGGAAATACAGTGACGTGGTTATTTCTTTGCCTGCTTCCATACATAACGCAATCCCAGACAAGCCCCCCATCCAAACCCTGCATCATCGCCAAGGAAATCCCACATTGGGCGGGCATCCAGACTGATCAACAACGGTGTGTTGTGTTTGCTCAGGTCGTATTCAATGCCGATTTGTCCGCCCACCGCGATATTAAAGTAGTTGCTGAAATACCGGTCACGGTAATTGCCAATGCTGGCTCCGGGGCCCACATACCAGTTCAGCCCTCCGTCAATATTCCATACCCAGTGATATATACCGGCCAGATACGAACGAGTGTGGTTTTTACTGGCTGCAAAGCCCAGGTCAAGTTCAAGACGGTTCTTGTTGCTAAGGCCGTGCTGATAGGAAAGCTCCGCTCCGTTCAGTACCCCGTTTCCTCCGAAACGTGCCCCCAGCGCATGCGGATTAATTTGTGCCGTTCCTTGTGTAAAGGAATACATAATGACGAGTGCAGATAAAAATAGTTTTTTCATAGTAAGCAAGTTTAATGGTTTAACAGTATTATTTTTTTCCGGTCTTTCCGGAGATCAGGTAGTCGATAGAGAATTTTCCGGCACCGCTTATCAGGATACACAAATAAATTACGAGATACAACAACGCGAGTTCCTTGTTCCCAAATGCATCTTTGGCATGGGTAATAAATACCGCCACCAGCATGGTAATGGCTAATGGCAATGCGGCCAATCGGGTGGCCAGTCCTACGATCAGAAATACAGAACACAACACTTCAGCAAAAACGGTAAGGGCCAGTGAAGCCGGCTCTCCAATTCCCAGAGGGTCGGTGAATTTTATGGGATCGGGACCAAATAGTTTTGAAAATTTTCCCATGCCGTGGGTAAGCATAAAAATGCCCACCGATAAGCGAAGTATTAATAGCACGAAATGAATGGCAGAAGGATAATTACCCGGAGATAAAATCTTTTTAATCATAGAAAGTTATAATAGATAGACGAATGCAGCCTGCATCCATTCTATGCAAATGTAAATAATTAGATTGAAACGATTAATATGTCACCGCTGGAGCAGTAGTATGATTACAAACTACTCTACATGCTCTTCGGCCACCTTTATCACTACGAAGCGCTGAATCTGCGTCTTTATAGAGTTGGCAATAATACAGTTGACTTCCGCTTTTTCAAGCAGGCGGTTTGCCTTCTCCTGATCGGTGCTTTTAAAAATCTTTACCACCGGTTTCAGAATGATCTCGGTAAACGAAAGTACATCATGATGCTTCTCCACACGTCCGAGTGCATCGCAACCGAATGATTTGAATTTTAATCCGGAGTTCTCGGCCAGCAACAAAAATGCCGACATATAACAACTGCATAACGAGCCCAGGAAAAGGTGTTCGGCTGTCCATTTACCCGGCATCTCTTTCGAGAATTCGGCGGCTGCTGAAACTTTAATGGTATGATTGACTTTGGTAGAAGCCAGTTCCGCGAGATGATTGTGTTCCCATTTCAGGTTCACATCAAAGAAAAATACATT
>JBGAVF010000194.1:4696-6051 GCA_044228315.1 Bacteroidia bacterium
TAGTTGTAATTGTTAAAGCGTAAATACCGACCGCATGATGGTAACAATTCCAATCACCAGTATACAAATCAGTACAAAGTTCCGGAAATTTTTCTGACTTATCCGGGTTAGAATTTCTTTTCCAAGATAAGAACCTATAAAGGATACCAGCAGCAGAAACGGAATCAGAATATAATACTCGGCAGAAACAAAGTTATTGTTCATGTAAATGACCGCCCTGCTTAGATCCACGCCCATATCAATGGCTGCTGAAGTAGCTACGAATACATTTTTGTCGAGTTTAAAGGCACTCATGCTCAGGCCCCGTATGGCACCACCGGTACCCAGAAACCCGGCAAAAAATCCGGCGGCCGAACCGCTTATAATCGCATTGGTGTTGGATGCCGGCAGTACCGTTTTGGGAAACATAAGCAGAAATATACTGAACACCGCCAGAAACGTACCCAAGGCCACGGCCTCATACCCGGTGCTCACCTTGGTGGCCAGCCAGGCCCCAAGTATAACAAGTACTACACTGGGCAATCCGTAAATGAGGGCTATCCGTGTATCGATATGCTTGCGGAACAGAAACAGTTTGCTGCTGTTGCTGAATACATGCAACAGGGCGGTTAATCCCAACACGGTTTTCGCACTGTAAAAAAACTGAGCCAGGGGAACGAAAAATACAGATGATCCAAAACCGGCCAGTGTCCCCAACACCTCACATATCAGCGCCAGCAGAATAAATAAGAGGCTTGTCAATACATTGCTGTGATTAGTGGTGTGCTATGAACACCGGCACCTTAATATCACGTATGACTTTTTCGGAGGTGCTGCGATGTATGAAACGGGAGATGGCGTTTCGGCCAAAAGCCCCCATCACCACCATGCGGTTCTTTCGGGAAGTCTCGATATGCTTCAGCAGCTTGTCTACGTTGCCATTCTTGATGAACTGGAAGGTGGCCCTTTCAAAATGCTTTTCCATAAACTCTTTCAGGTTGTCCATTTCGGGAACGGTATTCTCTTTTCCGGCATAGGCCGATACGAGTTCCACCGGCATCAAACGCCATTCTTTAAACACATAGCTGAACATTTTGATGGCATGCATGGCAGTGGCACTGCCGTCGTACGTAAGGCAAATGTTTTTTATCGGCTCGTATGCTTCGGGAACGATCAGCACAGGGCAATGCGAGTCGGCCAGCACATCCTGTAAAAACGAGTTCGGGATATCGCTGTATACCGGGAAGAAGGAAGTATTGCTGCTGGTAATGATCAGGTCGGCCCAGGCACTCTCATGAATGAGTTCGCGGGCCGGTGTTCCTTTGTCGAAATGAATGGTGGCCTCAATGTTCATAGAGTCGCACACTTTCATAAAC
>JBGAVF010000195.1:0-6044 GCA_044228315.1 Bacteroidia bacterium
TGCTGAATAAAATAATACTCATCAACTCGGCTTCCTATAGTAAGGCGGTACTCAATCTGGATGTGGATTCCATGCAACTGGTGGGCCCCAACAACGTAGGGAAAAGCTCGTTGATCAATGCCCTGAATTTTCTGTTTATCATTGATGGCAATAAAATGCAGTTCAGCGGTGACCGGAGTTTCCAGACATCCATCCATTTCTATTTCCCTTCCCACAATAAGAGCTATATCATTTTCAGCATAAAGAAGCGGGGCGACTACTGCCTGGTGCTGCGTCGGACCCCCGACAAACAACTGGAATATTATAAGGTTGACAGTGAATACAAAGACGAATTCTTCTTCAAAAAAAGCAAAGGCAAGGATTCCATTATCGACTTCGATTCCTTTTTGAAAAACCTGGAATCGCAGGGAATAAAATACAAATACCTGGAATCGAGGGAAGAGGTGTTTCAGATGGTGTACCAGCGCGATATGAATTCCCAGGGTGTGGTATGGCTGCGCGATACCATCAAATCGCGGGGACTCAGCAACAGTTTCACCAAGATCTACATGAACCTGTTCAACCCGAAGCTGATCAAAAGCGATACCCTGAAAGATTCCCTGGTGATCGCCGATAACCGTGAAAACGACTATGTAAGTTTCAGCGAACGCGACAAGTACAACCTCATGGAGCTTGATAAACTCAAGAGTCAGATCGACCGGATATCATCCATTAAAACCGATTTCAATCTCTTCAAGCAGGTTTTTGAAAAGTATCAGGAGAAGTATAACAAAACCGGTGAGTTGTATTTCGAGTTTCTGGAAAAACACAACCGCGACATCGAAACCCTCGACGATCAGACGGCGGCCATGGAAGATGAGATCAACAAACTGCATCTCAAGATCAATGATGAGCTGAATCCGGAAAAGGACCGTCTGCTCATTCACATGGGTTCGCAAAAAAGCGAGTTGAAAAACAAGACCGATATTTTTGAACGTACCTACAACGAGTTCAAGGAGATCAGCAGCTTCGAACCCCTTGAATTCCTCAACGAGCAACTGGAGAACCTGAGCAAGCCCCGCGCCGATATCGAGTTTCGATTACAAACCGTGGCCCGTCAGCGTATCACCAGTCAGGAGGTAATGGATGAGATCCGCGATCTGCAAGAGAAGATTGCCAATACCAGCAAGGCCATTGAGAATTACGACAACCTGCTCATCAACAACATCACCACCAATGATAATGTAAAAACCATTGTGAACAGTGTGCTGAGCAAGGAGGTGCTACGTCTGCCGAAAGAGCGTATTCAGAAAGTCATCAGCAAAGCCGATGACCTGCTGAAAATTTTTGACGGACAGATCGACATCAGTGAGTTGAAAAAAGAAACCGTGGAGAGCGTGGAGAAATTCACCAAGCAGCTCGCGGCACTCAAGAGCAAACTTACCGAAGAGGAGGAGTTGCTGAAAGTGATGCTGGAAAAGGAAACATACGAAAACCAGATGCGTGAGATCGACGGAAAGATCCTGGAAATTCAGAAGAAGAAAGAACGCATCGGCAACCAGCAGAACCTGCAACGGCAGATGGATGCCCTCAATGAAGAGATATCCATTCTCACCAATAAACTCATTCCGGAAAGCGAAAAACGCCTGGCCCGCCTGCGTAAGGAAACCACGGAACTGGAACAGCTCATCAATAAAAAGAGCGAACAGAAAATTGAACTTACCAACCGCAAACGCGAACTCATTGTTTGGTATAATGAGGTGAAGGAAGACAATCTGAGTCCGGTGGTACACAAATTCGGTGACGATAAAATAGATGTGGTATACCGGAAACTCAAAAATGAGAACCGGGATAAGAACGACCTGAAGGTGACCAAAGATGAGTCGTTCATGAACCTGAAACTCAAGCTCGACAACAACATCGCCAGTGAACGGGAATTTATAAAGTTTGTTGAAGATGAAATTGAAACCCTGAAAGACAAGGAACAGGCCATCGACACCCTGTTGCAGTCGGTAGCCAACGACTTCTCGATCCCAACCCTGGAGTTGCTGAATAAATTCAACGATTTCAAGGAATTCATCAAACGATTCAACACCCATCTTTCCCAGTATACCGTTTCCAATATTGAGAAAATATCCATCACCGTAGTGGATAATGAGCGACTGCTGAACGACTTGCGCAAGATCGGAAGTATACAGGCCATCCCGAAAGACCTGCTGTTACTCAACTTCAACAAGCCCGATAACATCATGATCCTCGACCGTTACCTGAAATACTCACGCAAGGTGGATTTCAAGGAGATGTTCGAGCTGATCGTGGAAATACAGAAAGGTGGCAAGAAAGAACGCGTCGACATCAGCAAGCAGATCGAGAGCGACGGTACCGACCGTATGATCAAGCTCTTCATCTTCCTTACCCTCATCAAATGGATGGTGGTGGATGAAGTGGAAAATAAGATCGTGATCTATATTGATGAAGGCGGACAGTTCGGAAATATCAACCGGAAGGAGATCATCCGCTTCTGTAAGGAAAACAATATCGTACCGATCTTTGCGGCACCGGATGGCATTGTGCTGCCTGATATCGAGAAGTATTACTTCCTGATGCCGGATGCCAACGGCAAAGTAATTGTGAATGAAACCCGCGCCATCAACGCCAAAGTTACTGCTTAACAACGTTCAAGGAATCCAGAAAGAGAATCTACATGCTGCAGGCCGAACCAAAAACCGTTTTAAATTTCCTTTCCGACAAATTTGAATTTGTGTTGGCCCTCATTACGTTGAATAAGCAGGATTCCATTATTCAGGATGAGAAATTAAAAAAGCTTTGTATCAAAGAAGGCATCGACTGGCGCAAACTCATCGACTATAAGATCATCAGGGAATTGCAGCAGGGCGACTTTGAGCTGCGTAAGCCCGTGGAGGTATTCATCAACTTCATCAGCGAAGATTACAAACTCGACCTGCCGGAAAACATCCGTAAATACTTTAACTCCATTGAAGAGATCTACGAAAAACTCCTGTATGAAGAGAATCCGCAGTCGCTGCATAAGCTGGTAGCCGGTATGATCGATGAGGTGCAGCATTTTATTGAAACCATTGAGAGCAATACCCGGAGTCTCCTCAACGAAAGCAAGGAACTCAAGGCCAACGTACGTAAAATTGATTACGTAGAGAAGATCAAGAAAGCCACCTATCTTATCGATTTTTATATTGTTCCGCTGAATAAGATCCTTGATGCGAACCATACCGGATCGGTGATCTACAAGCTCTCGCTGGTGCGTGAACAGGCTAACAAAGAACGTATTCATCATACCCAGTTTGCAATACGCTCGTTGTATGAGAAATTGTATAACCAGGTGATCAGTGCCAATATTGAGCTGGTAAAAAACTCAAGGATACTCACCAAGGAACTGCTGCCCCTGCTCGAGCGTATCAAAACCGAGTCGCAGATACTGGCCGGCTTCATGGAGTTCCTGAAAAAGCCCAACAGCTACGATACCCCTAAATTACTAAAACGGTTCCGGCAGGCTACCTACGATCCGGATGCCTTCTTCTCGGCCAAAGACATCTGGGATCAGCTGGTGAAAGAAGATGAAATGCTGATCGAAAGTAGTCTGGATCCACAAAAAGTAGATCTGCCGTGGATCTTCGACCGGGTGAAATACAAGAAGGTGATTACGCAGTCGTTGCCGATCAAAAATTACTTTGCCTGGAGCAACGACCTCATGCATGAAGAGATCACGAAGCACGACTTTGATTTCGATAAGTTTTTTGCCATGACCTCACTCATCTTCGACCACGATTACGACGTAACCTTCGATGATAGTGCCCGGGCAGAGATACGTTTTAAAAACCTGACTCTCGACGTGCCGGTGCTCATGGTTGACCGAAAAGCAGTACCCTTAAAAGAAGAAAAACAGGAATTGTAACCCTATGGAATATCCGGTTCAACACCAGCAAATAGTAAAAGAATTACTCGACGGAAAGTTTATCCTGTCGCAAAACAATCCGTTGTATGAGATCATCAAGGGGAACATCGACTTTTATAAGGAGTTCTTCCGCATCTCCTTCGGGTACGACCTGTTGCAGAAAAAAACATACTTCTTCCTCACCAGCGATGAGAGCAATGAAAAGCTCTCCCGCGACATCACCATCTTCACAGGTATCATTTCCTATGAGCTGGATAATGAAGGAAAGAATTTTCAGGAGATCATTCGATTTAGCATTTTTGAATACGACCAGGTAGACGCCATGGTGCGTGGCTCTGTATATTTCAATGTGCTGGAAAGCATCGACTTCGGCGATACCCGCAGGTTCCTGGCCCGGTTGGCCCGTATCAACCTCATAGAAGAACTGGAAGGGGATAAGTTCCGCTTTACCGAGGCCATCGACCTCTTTTTCGACTTCGCCCTTTCGGTTATTGAACAAAAGAAGGAGCGAATTACCAAGGCAGCTAAATAAATCCGGTTCGCCCCAAAAGCGAAAAAGCCGGTTGAATTCCTTCGGCACTGTCGCAGAATTTTGTATTTTTGAAAGGTAATTATGTTAATTAGCTATATCCACGAGTTATTGTTCGACCACAACTGTGTTATACTTCCCGGTTTCGGTGGCTTTATTGCCAATCGCATACCGAGTAAGGTGAACGATATTCAGCAACGTGTGGAGCCTCCCCGCCGTATTGTTGCCTTCAACAGAAACCTTACCCAGAACGATGGGCTTCTGGCCCACCTGATGGCGAAGAAGGAAGGCATCAGTTATGATATGGCCTGTGATACGATTCGGGATTTTGTGAATGCCTTGCAGAGCGAACTCACCATGAAAAAACACACCCAGCTCAGGGGGATTGGTGACTTGTATCTCAACTCAGAAAACAATATTGTTTTCATTCCGGAGGCTGATATAAACTTTTCAAAAGAAACCTTCGGGTTGCTGCCTATAAGCATCCGTAAGCTGGAAAACGTACTAAAGGAAAAGGAAAAAAGCACCCCCGATGCCGTGCGCCTCAAGCCGGAACCGCAGGTGGCAAAAGCCCCGGGAACGGCCCGCCGTTGGGTATACGGAGCCATGCTCATTGTAATTCCGGTGGTTGCCGGTTTGTTTACACAGCAATCGGGAATTCTTCAAAAAGCCGACTTCAATATCAACCAGTTTTTTCATACGGCTCAACCCAATAAGGTGATTGAAGTAGTTAAAACGGAAGATAAGCCAACTCCGCAAACCACGGATGTGACGAAAGAAAACTCAGTGCCGGTTGTATCGCCGGAACCTGTTCCAACACCCAAACCGGAAACCGCTCCGGTGGCTGCAGATAAACCCCAGGTGACAAAAGCACCTGAAACACAAACGGTGACTTACGGCTCAGGACACTATCATATTATCGGAGGATCGTTTGCGGTTGCGTCTAATGCCAACAGCCTGCTCAACAGCTTGCGATCCAAAGGGTATAATGCCTATCTGGCCGGCACCAACGGCAAAGGCCTCACCATGGTGAGTTACGGCAATTATGCCACCGAAGCGGAAGCCAATGCCGCACTGCAGGATATCCGCAGTAAAGACAACAAACAGGCCTGGGTTCTGAATAAATAACGGCTTTGCAAACTTCCATTCACACCGGCATTGATGGATTTTCACTGAAGAGGGCGGTTCCTGAAGATGCGCCGCTCATCCACTTCTTTATTGAGCAGATCGCGATCTATGAGAAACTGTTGCATCAGGTGACCTCTACGCCCGACGATGTGAGCACCGTTTTCTTTACTGAAAACCCAAAAGTATTCTGTTACCTCGCCTATCATCACGACAAACCGGTTGGCTTCATGGTTTACTTTTTTAACTTCTCTACATTTCTTTGCAAGCACGGCCTATATCTCGAAGACTTGTTTGTATTGCCCGAGTACCGGGGCAAAGGATTCGGAAAGGTGATGCTGCGATTTCTGGCCACCCTTGCGGTTGCCGAAAACTGCGGACGTATGGAATGGGCCGTACTCGACTGGAATACCCCCGCTATAGAATTCTATAAATCACTGAAGGCGTTTCCAATGGACGAGTGGACCACGTTTCGTTTGC
>JBGAVF010000196.1:0-6033 GCA_044228315.1 Bacteroidia bacterium
GTAAATTCAGGACCCATTTCTTTTTCAAAATGAAATGTTAAGCCAAAACAGCACTCGCATGCGTAGTAGGTGCCATAGCCGTAGTAAATAAGATTCAGGGTGGCGCTGCTGTCAACAGAGGCATCGCAAAGAAATTCATAGCAGCAATTGTCGGTTATATTGATATCGATGGTGAGGGTAGAGTCGGTGGCTGTGATGGAATTTATTTTATCAGGCCTCACTTTTTCATGCGCTTCCCTTTGGCAATCCGATTTGCTGACTTTCTTCAGGTAGAGACCGCTCCCACGGGCCCCCATCTGATTGTGTGTACCGGGAAGCACTGTGGTTCCAATCAGGAGTTGCTTTCGCATACCACTTTCAAACACGATGGTGTCGGTGGAATACAGGAGGGTATCGTCAAAATAATGATCCTGCCGTACAAAAACGGTATCCGGCGACTGGGCCAACATAGCACAGGTGAACGTGAAGTAGACAATAATAAATGATAATACCCGGTGTGTCATACTATTTTTGAAATGAGAGTCATGGCAATATTATTTGCACAGAAGCCTGAATGATGGTGTGATATCCGTTGCATAAACAAACACGATAAATCATATTCAAAACTATTTTTAGCAAGCCACTCGTTTGGAATTCCTTCTTCTGTTAAGAGCAGATTGAACACTGGCAAGTTGGTGATACGTGCATCTGATGAAGTGCAATACATCAGGCATCCGGGATGTTTGGCTCAACCAGTCGCTTCAGTTTATCCAACGATTCCTGCCAGCCCAGGTAACACATTTCAACCGGTATGGCAGCGGGGATGCCTTCCTGTGTGGCATGTATTTCTGTGCCGCAACGTACCTTTCTGAATTCAATGGTTGTGATCATTTCTCCCGGCATGTTCGGGTCGTCGAACAAGTCGGTATATTTTAAGCGTTCATTCGGTACTACTTCTAAATACGTTCCACCAAACGAATGGGAATTGCCGGTGGTGAAATTGGTAAACGTCATCTTGTAAGTTCCCCCCACCTTTACTTCCATGGCATGCACCTTACCTACAAAACCATACGGGGGTAGCCATGAGGCCATGGCATCGGTTTGGGTGAACGCCCGGAATACTTTTTCAGGACTTGCGGTGAAAACCCGGTGCAGCGTTACGGTATTATTGGGCATATGGGTGGTGTTAGTTTAGGGTCAAAAGTAAAATATATTTTCAATGCATCATTGGGTTGTTGCATACAAATGACATTTCAACTACCGGCTTCTCTAATCAATGCTGAAATGCAGAAGGGCTTTATAGAATTCCTGAAATCAAAGGATCTGTGATTTTCTGTACAAATGCAAAATAACCAATACCGTGATGCTAATGATGGAAGCGAAGAAACACCAAACAGAAACAATGTAATCCGAATAAAAGATATGGGTGATGATATAGGAAATGAGAATAGCAGTACCTAATATCCACATGCCCCGGATGCGGGAAAAGAACGGTGGAACGATGGTGGCAACGATATAAAGAAAGCCGCAATACCGGCCAATGGATGCAGGGTAGTGCTGATCGTATGATATATGCGCACCGTAAATTCGTGCTTCTACCGGGAAGGTGAATAAACAATACGCCAGATAAACGGAGACGAGGGCACCGATCCCCAGCAGCAGTTTACCGGGCGTTTTCTGTATGCCGGTTGGCTCAAACTTTAAAATCGCAAACGGAACCCAAACGGGCCATACCACCTGAGCAAAGAATAAAAAAATATAGGTCGCCACATGTTGTAAGGATGCATAGCCGGGAGATGAAAGTGACAGCCATACCACACCCTCGCTGGCTTGCTGAACGGCAAAAAGAAGTGGTATAGCTGCAAAAAAAATTTGTGTTGATTTCTTTACCTGCTTCACGGATGCAACACCAATAGCGGTAAGAATGACACCGGCTCCGAAACTTGCACTGGCTGAAAAGCACATAACTGATTTGTTTATTAATGAAGCGATAGAATAGGACCCGTTGGGTTCAGTCGCCTCAACAATTCATGTGCATTAAACAAGAGAGGAAAGCAAATCCAATTCAAATCTACCGTTAAATTGAATGCATCGGGGAAATACATGAAAAATAGCGATCAAGTGGCAGGTTTTTTTCGTGGCACCTTTCACTTTTTCTGTGGGAATAAGGCTTTTCGTTACATGTTACCGGGATACACGAGCAGCCGATACATATTGATTTACCTTGTAATCACCGCTGTATAATTCTATCGGTTATTTTCCCATGGCAAACATCACCGGTATCTTATGCATATCAGGGGATTGCTTTTTCCATTCGGTTAGCGGCTTCATCACAATCTGCTCATCGCCCGAGGTTAGTTGTATGCCGGCACACAGCAACGTACCCGGTTTGCAGTATTCAATAAGTTCCTGCAACAGTTTCATATTGCGGTAAGGGGCATCCATAAACAATTGGGTATAACCGGTTTTTAGCACGTCCATCTCCATTTTCTGAATACGGTTCTTTCGTTCGGCTTTATCATAGGGCAGGTACCCGTGAAAAGTAAACTGCTGACCGCTGAAACCACTGCCCACCAGCAACAATAAAATACTGGAAGGTCCGGGTACGGGCACTACCCGAATATGCTGCTCGTGACAAAGACGCACCACCTGATGGCCCGGGTCGGCAATGCAGGGCATACCGGCATCACTTACCAGAGCCATATCATACCCGTCCAGCAACGGTTTCAGCCATGTTTTAGGCACCCTGTCGGCTGTATGTTCATTCAGCAACTCGATCTGCAACGTGCTCTGGTCTTTTTCAGGTAATATTTTTTTTACCAGGGCCCTCAGGCTTTTTTCACTCTCGGCAATGTAATGGGTAACTCCTTGCATAATGCCTGAAACCCTCGCCGGAAGCATATCGGAGGTGTTGGTTTCATGCAGAAAGTTGGGCAACAGATACAGGGTTCCCTGTTTTTTGGAATGCATAATAAATTGCTATTTTTGAAGGCTATGGCAACAGGTAATAAACGAGCCGAAAGTATGATAAAAAAACTGTTTTTCCTGACCCTGATTTTTTTACTGAAGAACGCTACCGCTCAGTTCCGATTCGGCAACGAGTGGATCGTGAACAGTCAGCAGTATTTTAAAATAGAAGTAACCCGCAACGGCATTTACCGTATCAGCTATAATACCCTGCAGGCCGCCGGTATCCCGGTATCAGCCATCGATCCGCGTTTGTTTCAGGTTTTTTATTTGGGAAAAGAACAGGCCATTTACGTGGCCGGTGAGCAGGATGGCATTTTCAGTCCGGGCGACTACATCGAATTCTATGGCATTCGCAACGACGGACGCACCGATGCGGAACTCTTCAGCGGTGGGGCTGCACAGGTGAATCCGTACTACAGTTTTGTGAGTGATACCAGCGTTTATTTTCTTACCTGGAAGAATACCGGAACCGCCAAACGGGTAAGCAACTACTCCAACACAGCCTATGGCAGCTTCACGCCGCAGCCGTATTACATGCACCGGCAACTGATCTACGGACAATACGATGCCAACTTTTCCGATAATGCCTACAGCTACGGGATCCCTACCTATGCCCCTGCCAGCATTCAGGGGTCGGAGTATACCACCAATGAAGGTTATACGCTTCCGTGGGTAGGACTGGGTGGCAGCACTACGTATAAACTGCCCGTTACGAATTATATAACCGGTGTGGCGAAACCTGTACTGTCGACAACCTATTCCGGCCAATCCGACGATCAGATCACTACCAACGGTAAAAACCATCATGTGCAGCTGTGGCTCGATAATGTAAAACTCACCGATGATTCATTCCGTGGATTCTATACAAAGACCATAACCACCCGGTCCATCGATACGCCCATTTCCCTTACCGCCAATACCCTTCTTACCCTCAAATCCATCAACGACCTGTTCCTTACTGCCGACTGGAACTCACTGGCTTTTGCCGAACTGTTATATCCCCGGGCCTTTGAACTGAACAATACAACCGCTGTGAACTTTTCCCTTACCGCCTCGCAACAGTATGTATGGTGGAAGAATTTTGGCAACGGAAGTAAAAACAATCCCGTGGTGTATGATATCGCCAACGCTCAACGCATCACCGCTTCAGCAGCAGGCACCGACCTGAAAATAATATTCCCTTCAACCTCCGTTGATAAAGAAGTATTTGTATGCGATACCACCGATATTCAGTACGTGAGCATTAAGCCGGTGACCATGCCGAATGTAAACACCGGAAATAACTACGACTATATCATCATTACCAGTGACGCGTTCCTTACCGTAGCCGGTGATTATAAAAACTATAACGCAACCCGTTACAAACCGTTCAATACCCTGGTCATCACCAGCAACGAGTTGTATAACGGCTTTTACTATGGTATGCATCATCCGCTGGCCGTGCGGCATTTCTGCGATTACCTTCTCGAAAATGCAGGCAAAGCACCCCAGTACCTGTTGCTGCTTGGGAAGGGCGAACAAACCAATACCCTTCGCAATCCGTTCAACTATTCTCTCGACTATGTGCCGAGCCTGGGTGTACCTTGCAGCGACCACATGTTTACCAACGGGTTGAAGGGAAGTGCATTGTATGAACCGGCCATATCTACCGGACGTATTGCATGTAAAACCACTGCCGAAGCACAAAACTACCTGCAGAAACTGAAGGATTATGAAGCCGTGTCCGATACGGCATCGTGGAAGAAAAATGTACTGCATTTACTCGGCGGGGCCGATGCGTTTCAGTCGGGACTTATCACAGGTGTGATGAATCAGGATGCGGCCATACTATCCAAGAGTTATACCGGTGCGAAGGTGATCACCATGAATAAGAACTCTACTTCACCGGTCGATAGCAGCCTGGAACAAGCCATTATTTCCCAGGTCAATAGCGGCATCGGGTTATTGAATTTCTTCGGACATGGTTCCCTGAACGAAACCGATATAAAATTCGGAGAAGGATGTCAGTGGAACAATTATAAAAAATATCCGGTGATGTTCCTCAACGGATGTAATGTAGGGAACTGTAACATTGCCTATCAGGTGAACGGCTCGCAAAATCGCTGTCCGGCCAGCAACCCGGGCAATATTGCCTCAAAAGGGGAGGTATTCGTTATGGAAAAAGATAAAGGTGCCATTGCCTGGATCGCTCAGGCCAATACCACTACCACCAATTCCCTTACGGTACAGATCGACAGCATTTATCCGCTCATTGCTACTACGATGTACGGTGAAAGTATTGGTAATATCATCAAACAAATGATCTACCGCACCACCATTAAAACACCGGCCAACTCCGATCTTCGGAATCATTCCTTGCAACTGGTGCTGCAGGGTGATCCGGCCTTGCGCCTGTTCACCGCCACAAAACCCGATTACAAGATCAGCAGTCCGGAACTGTTTTTATATCCCTACAATTCAACCGCTGCATCCGATTCCTTTGCCATCGCCATTCCTGTTACCAATTTTGGCAAGGCCCTCAACGACAGTATTGAAGTTAAAGTAAAACGTACGTATGGTTCGGTAAGTGTTGAATATCCGGTACAGGTTTCAAAACCAATCCTGCACGATGATATCTATTATTTCTACATCCGCTCGAAAGACCCTAAAACAACCGGTATCAATAAATTTGAAGTCTGGATCGACCCGAATAATAAGATCAGCGAACTGAATGAAAGCAACAACTATGCGCAACTCAGTTTTTACCTGCCGGGTAATGGTGTGCATTTGATAGCACCGGCCAAGTACGGTATTGTAACCAGCAACAATATTACACTGGAGGCGCAAAGCAGCAACCTTTTCAGCGGCACAAATCAGTTCTTTTTTGAACTCGACACCACAACATATTTTAACAGCCCGTTTTTAAAACATTCGCCACTTATCAATGCACCGCACCGGGCCCAGTGGAATGTGTTGCTTCCTGGTACCGACAGTGCTGTGTATTACTGGAGAGCCCGTCTCAACCTGCCCGATACTGCCGGTGGCTTCTGGCAGCAGCAGTCGTTCACGGTAATTAAAAATGCATCAGAAGGATGGAATCAGAGT
>JBGAVF010000197.1:0-6014 GCA_044228315.1 Bacteroidia bacterium
ATCGCAAGCGCAGCATCTCATCGGCACTCACATGGTTGCGGTTAAATTCACCGGTGATGAGCGCCGGAAAATAAAAATCAGGCTCGGGCAACTGGTTTATATGCTTGTCGTTGATGAGTTGGGCAATGCTGTTGGTGGTGGCCAGTGTAATGGTATACGGATCTTCGGCATCGGTGGTGACCTGCTGCTGGTTTAGGTTGAAAATGTCGGTCTCTTCCAGTTCATTGTTCCGGATATTATCGAGCATGCCGATAAAATTCGGATCCTGCTGACGGTACACCCGCGTGAGTTCCAGCATCTCCATCGAGACCTCCTGCATGGCACGGGCACTGAAGAAATAAGGAGAATCGTATTGTTCATGAAACATCTCGTATTCCAGAGGCGTGTTCTTCACCACCGGCTCCAGCTGAAACATGTCGCCGATAAACACCATCTTCTTGCCTCCGAACGGAATATCCATCAGTCCCGTATTGATACGCAGGGAATAGTCGATGGCATCCAGAATATCGGCACGTACCATGGAGATCTCATCGATGATAATGGTGGATACCTTGTTGATGAGTTTGTGCTTGGGATGATTTTTTCCGTACCGCTTGATCTCTTCATCGGCCTGCATAATGGGACGGAACGGCAAGCCGAAAAAGGAATGAATGGTTCCCCCCCCGCAGTTGATGGCGGCTATACCCGTTGGGGCCAGCACAATGGTATCATTGGGGTGAAGCATGCAATACAGCTTCAGCAGGGTCGACTTTCCCGTACCGGCCTTTCCGGTTACAAAAAGGGTATTCCCCGAACGCTCCATGCGTTGCAGCGATTCTTTATAGGTTTGAAAAAGAACGTCGTATTCGGGAAGTACGGGTAGTGTCAATGGAGGGGCAGGGTGTTAATCGGCGTAATGAAATTAATGGCTGAGCGTGCCTCCGGTCTCTGCTACTTTCAGCTTGAAAATATCGTTGATAGAAGGCACCTTCTCCTGAAACGAAAGGATGGTATGTGTGGGCAGCAAGGTTTGCAGGAACACGATGGTATGATCCCGGGGCATGGTAACTTCCAGGTGGGTCACTTTCCCGTTGGTTTGCTGCTGTTGAATCTCGAACGGAGTGGGGAGGATAACGGGTGTATCATTGGCTTCGATCGTTACTTCAAACAAGTTGCTGGCATATTGTTTTTTTATATCGGCGGTTTTACCATCGAGAACTTTTCTGGCAAGATTGAGAAGCGCTATGGAATCGCACAGGCTTTCCACACTCTCCATCCGATGGGTAGAGAAGATGATGGACGTGCCCTGATTTTTCAGTGCAATGATCTCATCGCGTATGAGGTCGGCATTTACGGGGTCGAGACCGGTGAAGGGTTCATCCAGTATCAGCAACTCCGGGTTGTGCAGTACGGTGGCAATGAACTGCACCTTTTGTTGCATGCCTTTGCTCAGATCTTCGATCTTCTTTTTCTTCCAGCTCATAATATCGAATTTCTCAAACCAGTACCGGATGCGCTGACTTGCTTCGCTGCTGTTCAATCCTTTGAGCCGGGCAAAATACATCAGCTGATCGAAGATCTCCATTTTCTTATACAATCCCCGTTCCTCGGGCAAATACCCCACGTTGTGAATATGATTGCTGTTCAGGGCTTCCCCTTTAAAGAAAACCGATCCTTCATCGGGTCCGGTGATCTGGTTGATGATACGGATGAGAGTGGTTTTACCGGCACCGTTGGGCCCCAGCAAACCGTAAATAGAACCCTGGGGCACTTCAATACTCACATCATCGAGCACCTTTTTGGAACCGTATATCTTGGTAACATGCTGTACGGATAAAATAGAACCGATCATAAACGTGCAAAGGTACAGTATTGAGGGGATGGTCGAGGGGAATTAAGATTGGAGAATTAAAAATTGAGAATAAGAATACAGAATTCGTTTCCATTTACTTTTTACTGTTTACCAAGCGTTTAGGAGTTTAGTGTTTAGAGTTTAGGAAGGAATGAGGTTGAGGGGAATTAAGAATGGAGAATTAAGAATTAAGAATAAGGTAAAGGTCAAGATTAAGGCTAAGTCAGAGGACGAGGGGAATTAAGAATGAACCGTATTTAACGCAATTATATTTCGTGCAAAGGACGCAGTGCTTCATCCCGATAGCTATTGAAGCTCTGCGTGAATTTTACATTCCCGATGTCTCACCGGTGGTTTCGATCCTCCTGAGGCAGATAAATAAACTCGACCACCGATAAGAATGCACATTACCAAGAAAATTTTGGAGCTTATATAGAATGAGGTTAAGGGGAATTAAGAATGGAGAATTAAAAATTAAGAATTAAGTATTCAGACCGAAACACCACAATTGTATTTACCATTTACCATTTACCATTTACCATTTACCATCTACCCCCCGATAGCTTCGGGGTACCATCGACCATTTTAACTATCAACATCGGAATTATCCGGATTACCCTTAAATTGCGCCACCCATGCGCATCATTTTCAGCGGATTATTTTTACTGACCGGCATACTCTATGCGCTGGCTCAGGCGCCCTGCGGCATCATCAATTCGTATTTTGAGATCACCTCCATCGACACCTGCAACAACCTGATGTACAGCAACACCAAAGGGCTGAGTAAAGGAGAGCGGGTGGTGATCATGCAAATGAAAGGAGCATCGGTGAATACCGGTAATAATGCATCCTTTGGAGATATCACGGCCATGAACAGCGCCGGCAACTATGAGTTTAATGTGGTAAGCGATGTGATCAATGATACCGGTATTGTATTCAGTTTTAAATTCCGTAACACGTATCAGGCAGGAATGGGATTGCAACTCATCCGCTTTCCGGTATATACCAAACCTGTCATCAACTGTGCCCTCACCTGCAAAGCCTGGGACGGTGTCACCGGTGGCGTATTGGTATTGTTTGCCACCGATACCATCACGCTGCGAGCTCCTGTTGATGTAAGCAAAAAAGGTTTCCGCAATGTGCTGCCTATAAATGCCGGCAACTGCCTGCCCTTGCCCTACACCGATTACTTTACCACAGCGGCTACCAAACTCGGTGCCCGGAAAGGGGAAGGGGTCGTTGTATCCTCATCTGCGTATGAATGCGGGCGCGGAAAGCTGGCCAACGCCGGAGGCGGAGGGAACGAACATAACAGCGGGGGTGGAGGCGGAAGCAACGGCGGTGCCGGGGGCAACGGAGGCGAACGTATCAAGAACCTGTTGAGTTGTCCGGGCAATTACCCGGGTATAGGAGGTACCTCATTATCGGCCTGGTATGGATTGCCACAGAGCCGCGTGTTCATGGGCGGGTCAGGAGGTTGCGGACATGAAAACAATAATTACACCGACACCTCAGGGGCCGGAGGCGGCATCGTATTTATTGTTGGAAAAGTGGTGCGTTGTTTCACCGGCGATTCGGTGAAAGCCAATGGAGAAAGTGTTACCGGCTATTGCGGGGAAGACGGTGGCAGCGGGGGAGGGGCCGGCGGTACCATTCTGATAAAAACCGATACCATACTGGGAACCCTTACCCTCTCGGCCTGCGGAGGCGATGGCGAATGGGTTGACAACGGAGGGAAAGCCGAATGCTATGGCACCGGCGGTGGTGGCAGTGGCGGTGTGATCTCATTGAATGCAACAGTGACATTTGCCAACGTGAATTTTCTGGTGAAAGGTGGAAAGGCAGGTATAACATACAATTCCATCAATGCCTGCAACAACACACCCAACAATGCCACTGATGGAAGCACCGGTAAAATATTGCTCTCGTATGTGTACAATGAAAGTGCTACCATATTCCGGCGCTTCACCGTAGATGCCGGTAAAGATATCACCCTGTGCAAAGGCGAGAGCGCACAGCTTTCGGCCGATAAAGGCAAAACCTGGGAATGGCAGCCGCCCTTGTATCTTTCGAATAATGCCATAAAGAACCCGGTAGCCAAACCCGATACAACCACTACCTATGTGCTGCGGGCCTCCGATTCGTGCAGCATTGCTTATGATACCATAACGGTTTTTGTGTTGCCTTTGCCGGTACTTACCCGTTCCAAAGATACCAGCATCTGTTACGGCGATACGGTACAGCTCTTTGTAAGCGGAGGCACCAACTACGTGTGGTCACCACCTGTTGCTATCGACAGTATCAACAGCAGCCACCCGAAAGTATGGCCTTCATCTACCACCCGATATATTGTTACTTCAACACTGGGAAATTGCACGGCAAGGGATACCATAAAGGTAACCGTTGTAAATCATCCCGTGGTCACCGTGTCGAACGATACTGTACTGTGTGAAGGAGGGCAGGTGATGCTTCAGGCAGGCGGAGCAGTGCGCTATACCTGGTCACCGGGTACCTATCTCAGTGATTCCACGTCGGCTTCTCCGGTATGTAAACCCGGCCGTGATATAAAATACACCGTTACCGGTTACAATGCTACCGGATGTGCATCCACAGCCACCGTACAGGTGATGCTGAAAACCTGTCTGGATTCGGATATAGTAGTGATCCCGAATGTATTTACTCCGAATAAAGACATGGTGAATGACGTGTTCGAGATCGATGCCAAAGGCCTGAAAAACCTGTCCGTTCAGGTATTCAACCGCTGGGGACAATTGCTTTATTCCAGCACCGACCTGCACTTTGCATGGGATGGCGGCAACTCGCCCAACGGAGTGTATTATTACGCTATTCATTATACCACCGCAACGGGTAAAAAGGTGGAACGCAAAGGAAGCCTTACCCTTATTCGCGACGAATGAAACATCTTGTTCTATTGCACGGCGCCATGGGCAGCCGTTCCGATTTTATCTCACTTCTCCCGCTGCTTACTGCGCACTATGAATGCCATACCCTGAATTTCAGCGGGCATGGAGGTGAACCGTTTGCCCCGAATGCCGGTATTGCACAATATGCCCGGGAACTGGATGCCTGTCTCGAAAACCTTGGGCTGCAGGAGGTCGATATTTTCGGCTACAGCATGGGCGGGTATGTGGCGTTATATTCCTCCGCAAAAGGCAACCACCGGATCAGATCAGTAGTATGTGTGGGTACTAAATTTTTATGGAATGAAGAGGAGGCACGCAAGCAACAACCCGGATTGTCTCCTGCCTTCCTTAAGGAGAAAGCACCGGGATATGTGGAGCAACTCATAAAGGCCCATGGTGAAAATAACTGGGAGCGATTGCTGTCTCAAACGGCAAACATGATGACGGAACTGGGGGCCGGTGCCGGACTTACCGATGCAATGCTGCATGCCATTGACATTCCGGTAGTGCTGGCCGTAGGGGATAAGGACCGCATGGTGACGAAGGAAGAAACGTTCGATACTGCCGGAAAAATAAAAGGGGCTGTGGTCCGGGTGCTGGAAAATACACCGCATCAGCTTGAGCGCATCGATCCAAATCTCTTGCTTTCGCTTCTGTTGAAGTAATTACGAAGCTTTGTTCAGCTTCCGGCGGATAAAATGATTGAGTGGATCTTCGATGCCGAGGAAAAGCAGTATGGAGATGGCGTTGATCACAATAAAACCAAAAAGCGTATTGGCTGATACATGCTCAACAGCTATCATAATAATGCCTTTATGAATGAGGTAAAACACATAGGAGCTTTTGCCAAGGAGCACAAATACTTTGCTTCCCAGTAAACGCGAAACCAATGTGGTTTCTGTGATCAGTCCGTAATAAAAAACAGCAATGCCACAGAAGGGCATCAGCACATTGTTGAGCACTTTTCCGGCCGGAACGCGTATACCGAATTCGGCATCTCCTTTCAGCAGGGCAAGGGCTGCTATACTGGCTATGGTAATGGCCAGTCCGGTATACGTGGCATACCGGAATGTGATTTTTTCGCGGTAGCGGCTTAGCACAAGCGCCAGCCCGATACCTATAAAGAATTCGAAACAACGCCCGAAGAAGGTGTAGTTGAACATGAAATCGTAGGTGTTCATAAAGCCCATCACGTTGCGGTTTTGAAACAAGGCTACGAGTAAAATACCGGTTCCCATAAGCAACAGAGGGATCAGCAC
>JBGAVF010000198.1:0-5967 GCA_044228315.1 Bacteroidia bacterium
ACTAACCCCAGTAGTGGAATGAGTGAAATGTTTTTTATATAGGCCAGCGCGGCAAGCAGCAGGCTGATGATAATGAAGATCCAGGTGGGGATCTTATGCCGGAATAAAGCAAATCCCGACTCGTACTTCCGGGAATCGGGAACCGGCAGCAGTTGCAATACTTTTTCGTATGTGGCTTCATCCAGACTGCCCAGATATGCCTCCGCATCGGCCCCGGCGGCCGTAAAGGCGGGTTCATCATAAGCAATGATAGCATTCTTCACCGCATCGATCTCTTCCTTGTGAAGGGTGGTGATGAAAGTGGACGCATCATATGCTTTGGGTGTATTGCTTATGAAACGCACCGTGGCATCGCGGTTAAAGTAAAATGCAATAACAAAGGCACCTATACACATCATCGGGAAAATATATTTAGAATTGATGTATGGTGTTTTAAATTTCCCTTTGGGTTTCGAAGGGTCCATATCGAGTTTGATCACACCGGCACAAACCAGCACAAAAGCAAACAGGGTGCCTATGCTGCACAAGTCGGTAACCATGTCAATATTGAGGCAAAGTGTACCGGTGCAAACAATTATCCCCGTAACAATGGTAGAGAACGAAGGGGTTTTAAAGCGGGGATGCAGTTTGGCAAAACGTTTGGGTAAAAGTCCATCGCGGCTCATGCTCATCCATATGCGGGGCTGCCCCAGCTGAAATACCAGCAACACACTGGCCGTGGCTACTATGGCACTTACCGAAATAATACCGGCCATTTTACTCAGGCTTAGTTTCTCAAACACATGGGCCAGCGGATCGGCCACATTCAGCTGGTCATATTTCACCATGCCGGTGATCACCAGTGAAATGATCACGTAGAGCACCGTACAGATAATGATGGAGAACATCATACCCCGGGGCAGGTCGCGTTGCGGATCTTTGCATTCCTCGGCCGTAGTGCTGATGGCATCGAAACCTATGTACGCGAAGAACACCGCTGAAACACCCTTAAGGATTCCCCCAACGCCGTTGGGCATAAACGGGTTCCAGTTGGCCGGTGTAATGTAGAAGGACCCTACAAGAATTACCAGAACAACCACCGCAAGTTTTATCGCCACCATGATGTTGCTGGCGTTGCGGGTTTCTTTAATGCCCCGGTACACCAGCCAGGTGATGAGGGTTACGATACCCAGGGCAGGTACGTTTAATACAATATGCAGGTTCCCCAGTACCGGTGCAGAGGTATAGGCAAGATATCCGTGTTGCATGGAGGCATCGAGGTTCCCGAACAATTTACCGCTCTGCATCATGGCTGTTCCTTCGCGAAAGGCGTTATGTGCCGAAAGCCAGTCGGTAGTGATCCATGCCGGCAATACGATGCCATGAATATTGAGGGCATCGATATGTATGTTTTTCAGCAATGAGGTGAAATACTCCGACCAACCAATGGCCACCGTCACATTGCCAATGGCATATTCCATGATCAGCGCCCAGCCAATGATCCAGGCAATGATCTCACCAAAAGCTACATAGCTGTAAGTGTAAGCACTGCCCGAAACCGGCACCATGCTGGCAAATTCGGCATACGCAAAAGCGGCAAAACTGCAGGCCATAGCCGTGAAAAGAAATAAAAAAATAACCCCCGGACCTCCGTCGGCCGAGGCTTTGCCAATGGTGGTAAATATACCGGCGCCAATAATGGCTGCAATACCAAAGGCGGTAAGGTCAACCACCGAAAGATGCTTGTGCATGGCATGCTCCGATTCTTCACCGGCATTTTTCAATACCTGCGCAACACTTTTCTTCCGGAAGAGCTGTTGTATTTTCATGGGTTATTTGTTTTTCAGGGCAAAGTCAGTATCGGCTTTTTTATAGTCCTCAGGAATTCCGATATCAATAAAATAATCATCGAACACATACCCCATGATCATCAGGTCATGGGTGTGTTTTTCAAACAATTCCTTTTCAAGAGAAAATGTTTCCGGGAAGGAGAGGTTTTCGAAAACTCGTTTGTTCACGATGTACACACCGGCATTAATGAGTCCGTTCTCGCGGTATTGTTTTTCGTTGAATGCAATAATACGGTTCCCGTCCAGGGTAACGGTGCCATAGCGATCGAAGTGCTGCATGGGTTTCAGAGCCAGCGAAACATCCGCATGGCTGTTGCTGTGATGCCTGTGCAGGGCCATGAGAGAACAATCGAAGAAGGAGTCCCCGTTCAGTATGAACACATCATCGGTAACGGTTTGGCTCATGGCAAGCCTGATACCTCCTCCGGTGCCCAACGGCGTTTCTTCAATGCTCAGCACAATATCGCAGGGGTAATTCATCTCATTGAGAAACGATTCTATGACCTCATATTTATAACCTACCGATAGAATGATCCGGGTAATACCTTCCTTACACAGCTTTTCAATACAATAATGCAGGAACGGTTTGCCGGCCACCGGAGCCATCACCTTCGGCACATCCTGCACCATGCTGCGCAGCCGGGTGCCGAGACCACCGGCCAGTAGTATTGCTTCGTACATTACAGATTTTTTAAAGCCAGTTTAATAAGTGCCTCCACGGTAAGGGTGGGGTTCAGTCGCAATTGTTTGTCCACTTCCTTCTCGGCCGGTGCTTTGCTGAATCCCAGCAGGGTGAGGGCACTGATGGCCTCGATGCGGGCAATGTTTCCGGCTCCGGCTCCCGATGCTTCGTTGACCAGTGTTTCACGTTTCAGCTTATCCTGCAGCTCCAGAATCAGACGCTGTGCCGATTTGGGACCAACTCCTTTGATCGCAGTAAGTGCGGCGATATTGCCGGTAGTAATGGCGAGTTGTATCTCGGAGGGGGTGAGAGAAGATAAGATCATACGGCCGGTGGAGGGCCCTACGCCGTTTACCGAGATCAGGTGACGAAACAGATTGCGTTCGTATTCATCGAAGAAGCCGAACAGCACATGGGCATCTTCACGGATGTTTAAATAGGTAAGCAGTTTACATTGGGTAAGTTCTTTTATTTTCTGATGGGTATACAGTGATATGTTCACCTCATAGCCCACACCGTTCACATCCATAACAACATACGTTGGTGTATTCACGGAAATTTTTCCTTCAAGAAATGCAATCATAGCGATGCAAGGTAATGTATAATTCGTTAATTTTTTCTATGGATACAACCGGCTAATCCTTCTGGTATTTTTTCCCCTGCACCCGTATCGCATTCAGGTGTATGGCTTCCAGGATATTCAGCAGCGCATCTTCATCAATACCTTTCTTTCGGGCATGATCCAGTGCCAGCGTTACCACTTCTTTCCATCGGGCCGCCTGTACGATCTTCATACGGCTGTTTTTCTTTATCCCGGCCAGTGTTTCAACCGTCTTGATCCGTTCGGAAAGCAGGTTCAGGATTGCATCATCCAGGGTGTCAATTTTCTTGCGTAAGGCAAGCAGTTGTTTGTTGTTTTGGGGTTCAACCATCACACCTGAAAACAGTTCGAGCCGTTTAAGTTTTGCTGTTTCCCGGGCAGATAGTGCATCCATATCGAAATACAAACCATCCACGCCCAGATGCAATACTTTTTGCATTCGGGATGTTTTTGTTTCCTGCGATACAGTATACAATACCGGGAGGGAAGGACACTGAATTCTCAGGTTCACATACCATTGTAAATCGGCATAGGCCATAGCGTCCAGATGCGGAAACAGTACCCCGTAGCAGTGATTTATTTTGCGGTTACCTGTCCGTAGTTTTTTCAGCAAACCGTCCCGGTTGTGAGCACCGAGGCGAAGCAGGAAAGGTTTTTGAGCTTTGTCACCGGCAGGCGGCATTGCATCGTATACAGGCATGGGGTCAACCCATTTTATTCCGCTGGGGAGTTGCATTGCTGCCGGGAGTTGTGTTCTTCCGGTGATGAGTAGTTCGTTTTTCAAGAGAATATTGAATGGTTTTTTTACCCTTTTCAAATCTACAGAAAATATCAGGTGCTCCCGTTTACAAATCGGAAGTTTGCCTAAAAACTTACCTTTGCATTTTGTACATGAAAAGAAATATTGAGATCATGGCTCCGGCCGGAGGCTTCGATTCCCTGATGGCTGCCATACAGGGCGGGGCAAACTCGGTGTACTTTGGGGTCGACCAGCTGAATATGCGGGCCCGTGCCACCATGAATTTCACTTTGGGTGATATCAATGAGGTAGCTGAAATATGCCGCACGCATGGGGTTCGTTCCTATCTTACACTCAACACCATCATTTACGACCACGATCTTACCATTGTAAAAACCGTTGTGAATGCTGCGAAAGAAGCCGGTATCACAGCGATCATCGCCGCCGATCAGGCAGTGATCGCATATGCCCGTTCGGTGGGCATGGAAGTGCATATTTCCACGCAGGTGAATGTTACCAATATAGAAACGGTGAAGTTCTATGCCCTCTTTGCCGATACCATTGTGCTGGCCCGCGAACTCAGCCTTACCCAGGTAAAGAAGATCACCGATGCCATACAGGCAGAAAACATAAAAGGTCCTTCGGGTCGTCTTATTGAAATTGAAATTTTTGTTCACGGGGCCTTATGCATGGCCGTATCGGGTAAATGCTACCTGAGCCTGCATACCCACAACGCATCAGCCAACCGGGGCGCCTGTATTCAGAATTGCCGTCGAACCTATACCGTTATCGATCAGGAAGAAGGACATGAACTGGCCATCGACAACGAATACATCATGTCGGCCCAGGATCTGTGTACCATCGATTTTCTCGATCAGGTGCTCGATGCCGGGGTAACGGTGCTGAAAATTGAAGGCCGGGGGAAAGGTCCGGAATATGTGAAAACGGTAACCTCCTGCTACCGGGAAGCCGCCGATGCCTGCATGAACGGCACCTACACCCGAGAAAAGGCACTGGTGTGGAAGGAGAAGATGGAGAATGTTTATAACCGGGGTTTCTGGTCGGGGTATTACCTCGGGCAGGAACTGGGAGAATGGACCGATACTTCGGGCTCGAAAGCGAAGCTGCGCAAAATTTACCTGGGAAAAGGAAGCAATTATTTTTCGAAGATCGGAGTAGCTGAATTTCAGATAGAATCACATACCCTGAAAAAAGGCGATAGTGTGATCATCACCGGGCCCACCACCGGCATTGTAGAAACCACCGTGGAAGAAATACACACAGCACACGGTGCCGTGGAGCAGGCAGCCAAGGGCGATGTATGTTCCTTTAAACTCGGCACCCCTATCCGCAAAAGCGATAAGTTATACAAACTGGTGCCTGCCGAAGCATGATCACGATAACTCTGCAACGCGACAAATGCATTGGATGTAATTATTGCGTGGAGCATGCCCCGCAACGCTGGGCCATGTCGAAAAAAGACGGCAAAAGCGTTCTCATAGGGGCCCGGGAGCGAAGAGGCTTTCACACCGTGAAGGTTAGTGAAGACGAACTGGAGTCGAACCTCAACGCAGCCAAGGCCTGCCCCGTAAAAATCATTAAAGTTTCAGAATAGGGAACCTGGGTTAACCCCGCTTCATTCACTTATTGCTGCTTCGGAGTGCCGGCGAATTTTTCTTTCAGTTCACCCAGCAATTCTTCTCCTTTGCCCAACAACTCTTCTCCTTTACCTTTCATCTTATTGAGCAATTCACCCGCTTCATCTTTCAGGCTATCCACAAGGCTTTCTCCGTTGGCGGCGTTGTCCAGGTGAACATGCAAAAAGTCAGGCATTTTGGCTTTTAATGCAGCCAATACTTCATGAATTGTTTTGGCAGCTTGCTCTTCGGTAACACCTACTTTGGCGACGATGTTTTTTATTAAATCTTGCATACGGTTTCGCGATTCCGGTTAGTGAAATCGCAACCTCGAAGGTAGTGAATCCGCAGGCAGGAAACTCTAATACAGGTCAGATTTAAAGGAATATTACAAAAGGAATTTAGTAGCACAGGAATTCTGTGCCAACGTGATCACTGGAGTGTAAACACGTTTATTTATTGAGGCGTTCCCGGATGTC
>JBGAVF010000199.1:0-5971 GCA_044228315.1 Bacteroidia bacterium
TCGACCATTTTCGTTTCGATTTTTTCTCCATAAAAAAATCAATACGCCCTAAATTGATGCCGGCCCATCCCACCTGATAAATTAAAGTTTCTTTTCCATCAGAATTTTTATAGCTTACAGGCGCATCCATAAATGTATGTGTGTGGCCGCCAATGATGAGGTCGATGTCGGTAGTTTGTGCCGCCAATACTTCATCACTTACCGTATTGTCTTTATACCTGTAACCCAGGTGTGACAAGCATATTACGAGATCACAATGCTCTTCCGTTTTCAGTGTTTTCACAGTTTGCCGGGCCGTGGCAATGGGGTCGTTGTAAACGGTATCACCATACCATTTGTCGGGTACCAGCCCCTGCAACTTTATACCGATTCCAAATACGCCGATACGGATACCGTCCTTAACAAATAACTTGTAAGGTTTAAATTGGTTCTTTAAAATGGTGTTGTCAAAATTGTAATTCGCTGACAGAAAGGGGAATGTGGCATGCGGCAATTGTTTTAAAATCCCTTCCAGTCCGGCATCAAAATCATGGTTGCCAAGTGTACATGCATCGTACCCCATCTGGCTCATCAATTTGTACTCCAGTTCACCTCCGTAAAAGTTGAAATAAGGCGTTCCCTGAAAAATATCTCCGGCATCCAGTAGCAGAATGTTTTTTTCCTCCCTGCGAATTTCATGAATGATATGTGCCCGGTAGGCAGCGCCACCCATGCCTGCAAATTTTCCGCCGTCTTCAGGAAACGGATCAATACGGCTGTGCCAGTCGTTGGTGTGAAGAATACAAATTTTAGTGTATTCATCTGTATTGGCCAGCAGATCAACCGGAAACTGATACAGGGCGAAAAAAGCGGCTGTTCCGGCAATATCCCGGATAAAACTTCTTCTACTTTTGTAACTGTACTCTGCCATCAGGTTTATAATTTAAAGGTTGATCGTGGGTTTTGAAATAATCCAGTAACATATCACGGATTTTAATGCCGGTTTGTTTTATCGGTTTCCCTTTAAGAAAGTTGAGGTTGTCGCCTCCATTCGCCAGGTAGTCATTGGTAGCTACCATATACTTCCGGTTCAGGTCGAGTGCTTCATTTCCAACCAGTATATTCACCGGTGCATTGTCCCTGATCTGATACCGCATGCCCGACACCGGATCTCCGCCCCGTTTGGCGCTGAACTCACAAATCTGCAACACGGTTTTCCCGTCGAGTTCCAGAATTACTGCTTCGTTATCGAAGGGCATGAGTTCGTAAATGGTGGTAACCTGTATGTTGCCGGTGGGTATTTCAGGAATGCGCAAACCGCCGCTGTTGAAAAATGAAATATCAACCTGGGCATGCAGCCAAGCCGAAGTTTGCTCACGGATGGCATCGGCAAAAAAATCACCCAGCGTGCCTTCGGGTTTCCCGGCTTTTAAGGAGGTGATGGTTCGGCCAATCACAACATGCATTTGTGAATCGAGTGCGTTTTTGTATGGCTGTATTGTGCTGTTTGCCACCGAATCCGCATCCACGGAAGATTTCTTTTGTTCCAGATGGTATTCGCTCCATTGCACCTGTGTGGGATGATAGGTGCGGCAGGAAAGAATAAATAATAAACCTATGAAAAGTGATGTGATTTTTTGCATACCGGATTGATGCTGCAAATAAAGAATTTTTCCAGGCACCTCAAATGAAATTAAAGGAAAAGAGAAAAAATACGGAGGCGAACAAATAAAGTATCAAAATCAGACCGTGAGAACAGCATCGGGACGTATGGGCTTCATCATTGCATAGATTTCAATCCGCTTTCCGGGTTGATTTATTAAAATTCAAATCAATCTGCACCCCAATGGATACATGAAACGGGTAATACCTAATCTGATCATCCGGTAACAAATGAGCAGCCGGTGTTTTGCTGTAATTGGTTCCAAAGTCATTTCTATACTGTAACATGATTTTACAATATTGGATTTTGCCTCGAACCATTAATCCGATTTCATTACGGGTATCTTTTCCTAACCGGGCATCGGTAAAATCCAGTTGCGACACCCGGATATACGTACCCAACTCAAAATCGTTCCAGCAAAATCCAAATGTCGGTTGGAAAAACAACCGCTGGTAGGGTGTAGAAGGGACGTAGCCGGTTGACGAAGTTCGTAATCTTGTAAATCCAATACCTGCAGGCATTTCGAGGCGAAAATATTTATAAGGGAAATAAGGAATAACTGAAAACTCATAATCACCTAACGTCTTATCTTCATTTATTTTATTGATTTTAAAGCTATAGAATTGTGTTAAGGCTGCAGATGCACCCAAATAATTTACGGGTGAATAGGCAGCATACAATCCAATGGTCTCATTTAGTCCATTGTAAAAGGCACCTCGGAAGTCATTCTTTTTTGAAAAAAAAGGTGTTTTGGGAGTGGGTGATTGGTACATGTAATTCCCGCAGGATGAGACGAAGAGCCACACAATAACCGGTAGCCATATCACACGTGTTTTCATGGCTCAAATATATTTTTTCCCGCCTCAAATGAAAACAACCTATTGAAAAAGTTGCTTCTGAATTGCAGATAATACAGCGATGGTATAATGCATTTGCATCGACGTGCTTGCACCTGAATCACTACTTCGGATTCCCTGAATGGTAACTGTTGAAACGCATTTTCAGAACACAAGATGTGGCAAGGCATTACCGGTGGTTTTTTCTTTCGAGAAATTCAGATCAAAGTGAACACCGAATGAAAAGTGGAATGGCATATACAACACCTGATTCTCGGGCGGAAGATGGGCTGCTACGGAGCGACTGTAGTTGGTTCCTGAGTCGGTGCGGAACTGTAACATGGCTTTCACATTTTTTGAACCGCCCCGTATCATAATGCCGGGTTCATAGCGTATATCGGTACCCCAGCGTTCATAGGTGTAATCAACCTGTGTTATGCGCATGAGCAAACCCATTTCAAAATTTTCCCAGCAAAAGCCAACTGTGGGTTGCAGAAACATACGGTTATACGGTGTGTAGGCTTTGAATCCGTTGGTTGACGATTTAAAACTGGTGAAGCCGATGCCGGCGGGCATCTCGAACCGCACGTTCTGATATGGATAATACGGAACCACAGCAAGCTCAAAATCCTTGAAACGTTTTTCAGGGATAACGGCAGCCGAATCTTCCTTTCGCTGGTACCCTGAGAAGGCAGCCGATACACCGATATATTGAAACGGCGAATAGGCAGCATAGATCTCACCACCCCGGGGCCCACATTCAACTCGCCCCTGAAATCATTCTGTTCTCGGAAGAAGGGAGTTTTGGGAGTTACCGATTTATAAACATAGGTTCCGCAAGAGGTGAAAAACACAAGCAGAAAAGCCGAAGAAAAAAGTATGCTTTTTTTCATAACTCAAAGATAATGATTTCAACAGTGCGGCCATTTATTTTCATTAAAATCAAAAAAATGAGCTCTTGTCGGCGTATGCTTCCGGTAAAGCCTTTCATCGGCACCTGAACCCAAGGAAAAAGGGTTTGCGTTACCCGGAACAAGTGCTGAAAATCTCTGCGGATTTTAGTAAATTCGCACCTCTTAAAAAGAATCCGAATAATTTATGTTTGATAATCTGAGTAGTAAACTGGATCGCGCCTTTAAAGTACTGAAAGGGGAAGGACGGATCACAGAAATAAACGTTGCTGAAACGGTAAAGGAAATACGCCGTGCACTCCTCGATGCCGATGTGAACTTTAAAATCGCGAAAGAGTTTACAGATAAGGTAAAAAAGGAAGCCCTGGGACAAAATGTACTTACATCCGTTTCCCCGGGTCAGCTTATGGTGAAGATCATGCAGGATGAGCTCACCCAGCTGATGGGAGGGCAGGCCCGTGATATCAATATCAAGGGTAGTCCGGCAGTTATCCTCATGAGTGGTTTACAGGGAAGTGGTAAAACCACGTTCTCGGGTAAGCTGGCTAAAATGCTGAAAGAGAAGCGGGGTAAAAATCCGTTGCTGGTGGCCTGTGATATTTATCGTCCGGCGGCTATCGACCAGTTGAAAGTGCTGGGTGAACAAATCGGGGTGAAAGTGTATAGTGAACCGGAAAACAAGAATGCGGTTCAGATCGCAGAGAATGCCATAAAAGAAGCAAAACAAAGCGGATTATACGATGTGGTGATCATTGATACGGCCGGACGTCTGGCCATTGATGAAGCCATGATGGATGAAATTGCCCGCATTAAGGCTGCCGTTAATCCGGGGGAAATATTATTTGTGGTGGATGCCATGACCGGACAGGATGCCGTGAATACGGCCAAGGCATTCAATGACCGCCTCAATTTCGACGGGGTTATCCTTACCAAGCTCGACGGGGATACCCGGGGTGGAGCAGCCATTTCGATTATGAGTGTGGTGAACAAGCCGGTGAAATTTGTAGGTACCGGTGAGAAGCTGGAAGCGCTGGATGTGTTCCATCCCGATCGTATGGCTTCCCGTATTCTGGGTATGGGTGATATTGTTACCCTCGTGGAACGTGCCCAGGAAAATTTTGATAAAGAAGAGTCAGCCCGCCTTTCTAAAAAGATCAGTAAAAACGAATTCAATTTCGAAGATTTCCTTTCACAGCTGAATCAGATCAAGAAGATGGGAAATATCAAAGACCTCATGGCCATGATTCCCGGTGTAGGAAAGGCGCTGAAGGATATTGATATTGATGACAAATCGTTCAAGAGTATTGAAGCCATCATCACCAGTATGACACCACAGGAACGTCGCAACCCCGATTTGCTGAACGGTGCGCGAAAACAGCGGATCGCCAAAGGAAGCGGCCGAAATATTCAGGAAGTGAACGACCTGGTGAAGCAATTTGAGGAAATGCGCAAGATGATGAAAACCATGAACAAATTTCAGGGTATGGGTCGCAGCCTGAAGAATATGCCGATGTTCCGTTGATCTGTATTCCCTTAATGTAATTACTGTTTTTATTAATTAACCTGTTTACGAATCTATTATGATTACTGAAAAAGACGTGCTAAAGGCCCTTCTTAATGTGGAGGACCCCGACCTGAAAAAAGATATTGTGACCCTGGGAATGGTTCGGAACATTCAGATCGATGGCCTGAAAGTTTCCTTCACGGTGGTATTAACAACACCGGCCTGTCCCATGAAGGATGCCATACAACGGGCCTGTGTGAACGCGGTCATTTTACTGGTGAATAAAGACGCCGATGTGCATGTTACCATGAGCAGCGAGGTTACTTCGGCCCGTGCCAAAGATGCAGTGATGCCGGGTGTTAAAAATATTATTGCGGTGGCCTCAGGCAAAGGAGGAGTAGGAAAGTCAACCATTGCGGTGAATCTGGCCCTGGCCCTGAGAATGCAGGGTGCTAAAGTGGGTTTGCTCGATGGAGACATTTACGGCCCTTCTATTCCGTTGATGCTGGGTCTTGAAGATGCCAAGCCTGCCGTAAATGAAGTGAATGGACATCACCTCATGCAACCCATTGAAAAGTACGGAGTGAAGATACTCTCTATCGGTTTTCTGGTGGATCGCATGCAGCCTGTGGTATGGAGAGGTCCAATGGTATCATCAGCCATAAAGCAATTTGTGAATGATGTGAACTGGGGTGAACTCGATTATCTGATCATTGACCTGCCTCCGGGAACCGGTGATGTACATATCACCATTGCTCAAATGGCGAATATTAACGGCATCGTAATGGTAACTACCCCTCAGGAAGTTTCGATGAGTGATTGCCGGAAGGCAGTGAATATGTTCCGTATGCAGGGCGTTAGTGTTCCGGTGCTGGGTATTGTAGAAAACATGGCCTATTTCGTTCCGAAGGAATTGCCTGATAATAAATACTACCTATTTGGAAAAGACGGAGGGAAAAAGATGGCCGCTGAATTCCAGTTGAATTTCCTTGGAGAAGTTCCAATCTATCAGAGTATTCAGCAAGGCGGAGACTCCGGCACGCCGGCAGTGCTTGGCGACGGTCCCGATGCAGTGGCC
>JBGAVF010000200.1:0-5947 GCA_044228315.1 Bacteroidia bacterium
CGATCTGTTCTCCCGGTGCCACCTCCATGGATACATCTTTTAATACGGCTATTTCAGGTCTTGATGGATAACTGAAAGCAACCTTGCGGAATGAAACAGCTCCGGTAAGTCTTTTTTCCGGATGTAATACCGGTTTCTGAAGGTCAAGATCTTCTCCGTTTTCACGCATGATCTCTCGTATACTTTGGGTAGCACCGAGTGTTTTTTGTAACTGGCTGAACATATCGGCAAACCCGGCAAATGTTCCGCCTACGAATACCGAGAAAATCACAAACATGGTAAGAAGCCCGGTGGTGAGTTCGCCTTTTTGAATCATGGAAGCGCCGTACCACATTACAAAAGCGATGGTGCCGAAAACACTGAAAATCATGAATGAAATAAAGGCTCCTCTGTACCGGGCATTGCTTATGGCGATGTCGACGGCAGAATAAATGCTTTTGGTATAACGGGCTATTTCGATGTACTCACTGGTAAATGCTTTTACCATACTGATGCCCTGAAAGGTTTCCTGTACCACAGTGCCACTGTTGGCCAATTGATCCTGCACTTTACGCGACATTTTACGGATCCGCACCCCGAAAACCACGGCCAGGATAGCGATGATCGGGACCACTGAAAGCATCACAAGTGTGAGTTTTGCACTTATCCATACAATGAGAGCCAGACCAATAATGAGCGTGAAAACACCCCGTAGAAATTCGGCGAGTGTAAAGGATACAGCATCCTGAATCTGTGAAAGGTCGGATGAGATACGGCTGCTTAACTCACCCACCCGTTTCTCGGTGAAGAAACTTACCGGCATCGAAATGAGTTTCGTATATACATCTTTACGCATGGCAGCCAGTGCTTTTTCTCCTACTTCGGTAAGCAGGTATACCCTGAAAAACGAGAAGACCATTTGCATCGATAATTGAAAGAACAAAAGAATGATGATGGTATTCAGGCTCCAGTTCATCTCTTTGAACCCGGCCGGGAGGAACCCGCTGCTCATCTGAGGTATGGACTGTGAAGCACCCGGCGAAGCAGCATCGATCATTTTACCGAGTAAAAAGGGAAAAGCACTGGTGGAGAATGCGGACAGTGCGATACATACCAGGGCCAGAAAGAATTTGGTTCGGAAAGGTTTCAGGTATGAAAAGAGAAAATAGGTTTCACGTAAATTTTCCCGTGTAATTTTTGCCTTTCTGGGTTCTGCGGTCTCCTTACTGCCTCGTGCCATAGTTGTTTTTATTCTTTTTTAAACAGGTCTCCTTTTAAACGGTGAAGTTCCGTTTCAGCAAGTTTGGCCTGATACGCTGCCTGATAGCAACGGACCTGCGCATCCTGATAGGTTTTCTGAACATCCTTTAACTCAAGCGTAGTGCCAGTGCCTGTTCTGAACCGCTCCAGGGCAATGGTCACCGCCTCACGTGTAAGCTGAACATTCTCTTCTTCCATCCTGAGAATGCTCCTGTACTGATCATATTGAAGATAGGCACTAAATAACTTGCTCTGAACCACCGATTTTACCTGATTGAAATTAATGCCGGCACTGGTTTCCAGAAGTGACGCATTGCGTATTTGTGTGCGTGTGGCAAACCCGGTAAACAACGGATAGCTTACATTTAAGCCTACGTTGAGTCCAAGATTCTGGTTAAACAATGAGAAGCCTGCCTGGTTTTGAGAACGGGCGAATAAATAACCGGAGCTGACACTTACCTTAGGCTGTAGGGCTGATTTTGCTTCCTTCAGCTGCAGGTGCGCTACCGACATGGCTCTCGATGCGTACAGCAGATCGGCATTGCTGCTTTCGGCTGAAGCAGCCCAGGTGCTGTAGGCGGGTATTGAGTCAACAGGAATGGAGTCGGTCACATCAAAATCTGTATCGATGGCACGGGCCAGAAGCTGGTTTAGAACAATTTTGGTTTGCTTCAGTACGGTTTCCTGCTTTAATAAGGCAGATTGCTGTGCATTAAAATCAGTTTTGGCCTGAAGCAGTTCCAGTTTCGATGACATGCCGATCTCGAATCTCTTTTCGGCTATGCTTCGCCGCTCTTTAAATATGTCGAGGTTCTCTTTTATCCCTTGTAATATTTCCTTTTGTTGTACAATATCATAGTATCCGCCGATCACTTTTGAAAGCGTGTTCTCTACCTGGATTTTCAACGAGAGGAATCCCATTTTTTCAAGTTCCTGCAATTTTTCGCGGGTGGCAAACATCTTCATGCCGTCGTAAATGGTCCAGTTTAAGGCAACACCGGCATTGAAGGCATTCGAGTTTACCCCGCTTTTATTAACTTCAAGTCCGTTCGAAAACAACTGACGGGTGGTGTTGTTGGCGTCGGAGGCTCCTGCGTTAAAGGTCACTGAAGGCAACATACCTGCATTCCCTGCCGAATTGTTGTTTGCGGCAATAGCTGCGGTCTGATTTACCAGCTGAATGTCGAAATTGTTTTTCATGGCAATGGTCAGTGCCTCAGTTAAGGTAAGACGGGGTGACTGAGCCGCAACTCCGGCACAGGAAAAAAAGAATATAACAGAGATCAGCAGTGCTTCAGGATGCTTCATGTTTTTTTTCTCTTGAGAAGAACGAATAGATGGCTGGAATTACAAACAGGGTGAGTACAAGCGCGAAAAGTATGCCCCCAACAATTACTATTCCCATGGCCATACGGCTTTTGGATCCTGCCCCCAATGCCAGTGCAATTGGCATAGCACCAAGCATGGTAGCCAGACTCGTCATAAGTATGGGACGAAAACGGGCGGCAGAAGCTTCAATGATGGCTTCCATTTTCGTCAGCCCTTTTTCCTTTAATTGATTGGCAAATTCAACGATCAGGATCCCGTTTTTCGTCACGAGTCCTACCAGCATGATCATACCTATCTGACTGAAAATATTCAGCGTTTGATTAAAATACCAGAGTGAAAAAACCGCCCCGCTTAATGCCAATGGTACGGTTACCATAATGGTCAACGGATCGATAAAGCTTTCAAACTGGGCCGCAAGCACAAGATAGATTATTACCAGTGCCAGCAAAAAAGCAAACAATACGTTGGATGAGCTTTCCGAAAAGTCGCGGGATGGACCGGTCAATGCCGTTGTAAATGATTCATCGAGAACGCGTGAAGCAATAGATTGCATTTCTTTAATACCGTCCCCGATAGTGAAACCCGGGGCTAACCCGGCTGATACAGTGGCCGACTGATACCGGTTATAATGATAAAGCTGGGGCGGACTGCTTTGCTCCTGTAACGAAACCAGGTTGTCGAGCTGTATCATTTCACCGCGGCTGTTTCGCACCGAATAGGCTTTCAGATCGGGTGTTTCATCTCTCTTGGCCCGTTCGAATTGTCCAATCACCTGGTATTGCTTTCCGTCCATGGTGAAATAACTGAAACGTTGTCCGCTCAAAGCCAGTTGCAGGGTTTGGGCAATGTCGCTTACCGAAACACCGATGGCTTTCGCCTTGTCGCGGTTTATATTGATATTGAGTTCCGGCTTATTGAATTTCAGGTTTACATCGGTGCCCTGAAAAACTTTGCTCTTACCGGCTTCATCCATAAAACGGGGAAGGGCTTCTTTGAGTTTTTCAAAATTGGGCGCCTGCAATACGAATTGCACCGGAAGTCCGGCGCGCATACCGCCCGACGATATGGTTTGTTCCTGAATCACATAACTTTTGGCTTCCGGAAAATCTTTGGTTTTGCGGGTGATATAATCGGCAATTTGTTGCTGGGTGCGTTTGCGTTGTTCGGGATCAAAAAAGGCCAGTCGCACAAATCCGGTGTTCACGGCTCCTGATCCGGTAAAGCCGGGTGCAGTAACGGTAAGGCATACGCGTTTTTCAGGTACTGAGTCATTAATAAAATAGGCCATCTTCTGCATGAACTGATCGGTATATTCGAATGAAGCGCCTTCCGGTGCTGTCACTGAAACACGAAACCAGCTTCGGTCTTCAAGCGGGGAAAGTTCAGAAGGGATAAGGCGGCCAACCACGAATATGGAGACAAAACAGATGGCAAGTATTATAAAGGCCCACCACCGTTGTTTCATAAAACCGGTAAGCGCATTCTGATAAGCACCCACCATGCGCTGAAAAAACGGCTCCGTCATTTCATAAAAACGGCTGTGTTTGTGGTTTTTTCGTACCATGCGCGCATTGAGCATGGGAGTAAGGGTTAGCGATACAAAAGCCGAAATAAGCACAGCCCCGGCCAGTACGATCCCGAATTCCCGGAATAGCCGTCCTACAAACCCTTGTAAAAAGATCACCGGCATGAATACGGCAGTGAGGGTGAGTGAAGTGGAGATAACAGCGAAATAAATTTCTTTTGAACCTTTGTGTGCCGCTTCAATGGCCGGCATGCCCAGTTCAATTTTTTTGTAAATATTCTCCGTCACTACAATGCCGTCGTCAACTACCAGTCCTGTAGCCAGCACGATGGCCAGCAACGTAAGCACATTTACACTGTACCCCATCAGGTACATAATAAAGAAGGCTCCAATGAGCGATACAGGTATATCAATAAGCGGACGGAAGGCAATGAGCCAGTCACGGAAAAACAGATAAATAATAATGACCACCAGAAGAATGGCGATGAGCAATGTTTCTTTTACTTCACTGATCGAGCGGCGTACAAATTTGGTGTTGTCCAGCGCAATATCCAGATGGAACTCCTTTGGCAGTTCTTTTTTGATCTGATCCATCCGCTTGTAAAACTCATCGGCAATGGCAATATAATTCGCGCCGGGCTGAGGTACCAACGCCAGACCGATCATTGGAACACCGTTGTTTCTCAAAATGGTCTCTTCATTTTCAGGTCCCAGCACCGCGTATCCTATATCTTTCAAACGCACTACATGATCACCGTCCGAACGGATGATCATATTGTTGAAATCCTCTTCCGATTTAAAGCGCCCCGCGGTTTTTACCGTAAGTTCGGTGGTATTACCGGCCAGCTTTCCTGAAGGCAATTCTACATTTTCACGGTCGAGCGCCTGTTTTACATCCTGGGATGTCAGTGTATAGGCGGCTAATTTGTCGGGGTTGAGCCATAATCGCATGGCGTATTTTTTCTGTCCCCATATCTGAATATTGCTTACACCGGGAATGGTTTGCAACCGTTCGGCCAGCACATTCTCGGCAAAGGCACTCAGTTCAAGCTGGTTTTTGGAGTCGCTTTGCAGCGTCATCGAAATGATCGCATCGGCGTTGGCATCCGATTTTGTTACGGTTGGCAAGCCGTCAATATCCTGTGGCAGCTGCCGTACTACTTGCGATGTTTTATCACGCACATCGTTGGCAGCGGCTTCCAGATTGGCATCGAGGTTAAACTCAACAGTAATGGTGCTTGATCCCTGATTACTGGCGGAAGTTATAGTACGCACACCTTCAATACCATTCAGCGCTTTTTCCAGCGGTTCGGTGATCTGCGATTCAATAACATCGGCATTTGCCCCGGCGTAATTGGTACGTACAGTGATGATGGGTGGATCGATTGATGGAAACTCCCGTACGCCGAGATAACTGTATCCAATCCCTCCAAAGAGCAGAATGATAACCGACATCACAATAGCAAGCACGGGCCGGTTAATGCTTAAGGAAGAAATATTCATATTCGGTGTTTTCTATTTTACTTCTGAAATGCGAACGTTGCTGCCCGGTTTCACCTGCATGTATCCTGAAACAATAACGGTATCACCGGGATTCAGTCCTGAAAGAATCTGAATGCGGGCATCGTTGCGAATACCGGTTTCTACTTTTGCAGGAACCACTGTCCCCCCTTTCACAGTGAATACCTTTTTTCCTTTCAGCTCCGGTATGATGGCTTCTGTAGGCAACAGAATTGAATTCGGAATGGTTTCCAGCCCAATATTCACCTGAACGAAGGCTCCGGGGAACAGCACATTTCCGGGGTTCGGGCAAACGGCCCGAACATTAACCGTACGGGTAGAGGCATCAATCTT
>JBGAVF010000201.1:0-6014 GCA_044228315.1 Bacteroidia bacterium
CCAGTTTAACCACCCGGTTTTTTGGGTAGCCACCGACCCGAACAACGCCAACCGGATGTATGCCAGCGTGATTCATTATGGCGCAGGGGCCGGACAAGGCGGCATTTGGATGACCAACGATTTGAATAACCTTGCGGGTTCGGTTTGGACAAAACTGCCCAACCCGCCCAGAACGGAAGGCCACCCCGCCTGTATTGTTGTGCTCAACGACGGGAAGATGCTATGCACCTATTCGGGCAGAAGAAATGCCGGCGGAACCTTTACCGCCAGTTCCGGGGTGTTCCTGTACGACCCAACGGGAAACAGTTGGACCGATGTTTCGCACCCCGATATGCAGTATTGGACAAAAGACATTATCATTGATCCTTCCGACCCCACACAAAATACCTGGTACGCATGCGTGTTCAGCGGATGGGGTGGCGCGCCAAACGGAAAAGGCGGTTTATTCAGAACCACAAACCGCGGCGCCTCGTGGACAAAACTAACCGGCACCCAATTCGACCGGGTAACTTCCATCACCTTTAACCCGGCATTAAACAGCCAGGCCTATTTAACCACGGAAACACAGGGTTTATGGATCAGCAATAATATTAATGCCGCAACCCCGGTGTGGACGCTGGTGGATAACTATCCTTTCCGTCAGCCGGAACGGGTGTTTTTTAACCCCTTTAATGCCAATGAAATTTGGGTAAGCAGTTTTGGTAACGGGTTAAAAATGGGGTTGCTTTCGGGTGTGTTACCGCTTCGCTTAATTTTCTTTAGTGGCAACCGGAACAACCAGGCCATACAACTGCAATGGCAAATGGCGAATGAACAACAGGGCGATTACTTTGAAGTGGAGCGGAGTATAAACGGGCAGCATTTTATAAAAGCCGGAACCGTGCGCGGGGGCAATGGCGGACTGTACAAATTCAGGGAACAGAACAGTTTTTCGGATGTTTATTACCGGCTGAAAATAATTTCCGCAACCGGTAATATTTCCTACAGCAATATTATTCACTTCGGCATCCGGTTTTCGCTGAACAATGCGCGGCTGATCATCAACCCCGTTAAAGAATTTATTCCGCTGGAAATAACCCTGGTTCGGTCCAATACGTTGCAATGCCGTTTAACCGATATGCAGGGTAAATTATTGCACCAGCAACAAATTGCCGCAGGGGCCGGAACCAGCCAGTTTTATATCCGTTTGCCAGATAGCGTTGCCAACGGATTGTACCTGTTGCGGCTGGATGGTGAATTAATACAACGAACCTTCCGGGTTCGGGTAGAAAACTAACTGTTTCCCGTTTTGTTTAACGATCGCGCGGTCTGGAATAAATATCTTTTAAACAACCGCAACAATCTGCCCGGAATGCAGCCGGAATAAGCATCATCGGCCTTCGCCTATAAATAAATGGCATTGGGCAAATCGCAATTTATTCGTGAACTTTAGGAAAATAATTGCGATGGAAGACTTCAGCCACCTGGAAGGAGATGAACAATTAAAGGCAGAAAATGATGTGCTTAAAATGAAACTGATGCTGGAACACGGAGCGCAGTTTGGCGGCGAGGAAACAGCAAACCTGCCGGCCGATATAGAAAACCGTTTTCTGAATTATATAGCCGCCTTTGAAAAACAGGCTGCGGAACGGAAAGTGATTACTGTATTTGACCGGATTGAAAAACCATCGCATTTTAAACCGGTGTATGAAATACCCGACGAGCAAATAGAAACGGAACTGAATACCCTGTTTGAATACCTCTGGAAATACAATATCCGGCTCGATGTATGCAGTCCGAATATATCGCAGCGGGAACTGTACCGGTTTACGGTGGAAGAATTGTTTGAACACGAGATGGACGATATGGATATTCCCGGTATGACAACTGCTTTTATTTACGATGAATTTCATCCCGATCTCGAATATGATAATACCCGAACCGCCACCGAAGACTGCATCCGCCTGGTACTGCAAAAAGAACCGCTGGAATGGACACCTCATTTTAAAAACGATAAACTGAGGCTGAACGGGCATTACCCGCTGAACATTGAAGCGTTTAAAACATTAATCAACCATTATAAATCGGCATACAAAAACCTGGAAGTAAAAAGCATTACTGTTTCGGGTTGTGAAATAAACGAAAAAGCCTGCGTGGTTACCGGAATGTACGAGGTTAGTACAACGGCTGCACAAGAAACAACCATACTGGCCGGAAGCTGGAAGGTGGTTTTTGAACTGGATGATTTTATGTATTGGCAAATTGGTGAGGTGATTGTTAACGGAATCAACTTTTAATAAGCCTGGGACAGAAACAGGCTTTCCGACGCAGCTTTGTATCATAAGGCCCTTGCTTTTATACCCGATACCAGCAAGGCTTTGAACAAAACGAAAAAAGGACAAACTGTTCTTTCAAACAATTTGTCCCTTCTAGTAGCCCTTGACAGACAAATATCGAACAAGGTAACATTATACTTAAAACTATTATATGAGAATCTCAAGCATCTTCCGCTTTAAACTTTCAAAAAGAGTAAATAAATCTTAAATAATATAAGTCATTTCTCTATTTAATCAAGTGACATTTATTTTTGACTAAATATCAATTCATTCTTTCCAAGCTATCTTATTCGAGTCACTGACAACATATCCTCTTAAATGTGATTAAATTAGGCCTTTTGCTAGTTAAGTCAGAATTGGCACAAACGGTGTTTCGGAAACGTTATGATAAGAAGCTCGTTGAAAAACTTTTTATTTCAGCATACTTTTTTAAAAGCCCTTCATTTAGAATTGATTGAATTTACTCTTTCACAAATTGCTTACATCTTGCTATATTGTTATAACTAGGGAACCTATAACTGAATAATACATTTTGATGTCCGCTTCTCTTTAATATTAAAACCAGGAATATTGAAAATCTACTTTTCGGCTCTCTTATTTCATTATTCAACGTCTGAAATTCTGTCGGGTATTCCATCTTCTTTTTAGTTCTAAACTTCCCTGTGGAATTCATTACTTCAAGCATTGTGTGTTCCTTGGCATTTCGAAGATAATTGATCTACATTGTCTACGTGTACATTACAAACCAAACTTAAGAACTTGTCATTTTTTATTTTATCCATTATCTGTTTTGCGTACTTCGAATGATCCCATAGTGGACGAACCGGTGGTATTATCCTGCGCCCGGTAATAGGCGAGACCTACTGTACAATCAATCCCTTCTGCAAAATCCGCGAACGTTGGAAACACCTCGAAAAGATTACTCAGGCTAAGCGGCTGTTGTGCCCCGAACAAGCCTTCGCTGGCAGCTTCGGCAAAAGCAGCTTCATCATTTATTTTCCCCGTTGCGAGCCGGACCTGTGTTCTGTATTTTTCTTCCAGGTGTGAACAATGATCCACTTGTACTCGCACCACCCCGCGACCAAAGTAATCGGTGCCTAGCTGCTTAATGTCAAAACAAACGTCCGGTTTTTTCGGGGCAGGGTGAAGGTATTGCGTGATCAAGGGCAGGCTGACAGGGCCGCGATAATTTTCTTCCTCGAATTCCAGTACCAGCCGTGTGGAAAGTGTCAGGTTCATTGAGTGATCAAACTCAACATTTATATCTTTCTCGACATCCACTATGTTTAATTCTACCTGATAAACCTGTGGTGTTCCATCGGGTAATATCCCGATATGTCCGATCGGTAACCAAAGACTGGAAGAACTCAAATTCTCTTCCAACCGGCAAGGCATAAAAATATTGTCAGGCGGATAGAGTTGTGCCGCGGCGCATTCAACGGATGTCTCGAACGTACAAATGACCTTGTTAATTCCGGCGCGTACCAATGAAATTATTCTTGCCGTAAACCCCTCCACGATCAGGGTGCCGTTCAACAACCGTGCAAAGTCCTTGTCGTCTATATTGTCTTTGAGCATTCCCGCCCAATTGCCTTCCACCGTTGGATACGGTTGCCCAATGCCGGTACTAACCACTAAAAATTCCTTCAACGGATTTTTCATCAGCAGCTCAACGTTGCCGTTACAATAGATAGCGAGTTGATCAGCTTGCCAAGGAATTTTTTTATCCAGATCGATCGTTATCGTCTGCTTCGAAGGGCTACAACTTGCCTGAGCTACCGGTACACTTTGTTTTTTATATTCAATATCAGGTTGAATCTTCTTTGTAGGTGGCATATTCATTCGCCGCCCCCAATTATCGGAAGCGACCAGATTCAACCAGCAGTCGCTGTCAAAGAACGGCACCCGGAAACGATGAGTCCGGAATTGGAAGTAGTCGAGACCTTCCACATGAAGGATGTCTGTGCCGGTACCGGAATAAAATTCAGCTGTCTCCTGGAACGGTTCGCCAGTAATCAGGCTTGTTTCTGCCATCGGTAATGTTACCATGATTTCGGTACCGGGCAATGACGAGAATACCTGCCATTCGGTAGTACAATAACAATACTCTTCAGCTTCTGCGGTCACTACGGGGTCGGTGTCGGATGGTGCGAACTGGTTGGTAAGTTCGGATCGTGTCACCGGATGCACTGTTGGAAATGCGGTAATTTTTTCCAGGAGTTTCATCTCTACTGCCTCTGTGAACGCCAGCGTGCTGTTAAACGTTCTTACCGTTTCACCGTCGGATGTTTCCATCATCACAAAATAAGCATAAGTGTTACCATCCGGTTGACTCAAAAGATCTAACAAGAGGTCAGGACCTTGAACATTCGGATGTTCACCATCCGTAAAACCCATACCCATCATGGCAGCGAGATCCCAGTTCATGGAGCAGGCGATCTTTATGCTGTCAATATCAGTTTGTGCCACAGGGTTCCCCAATTCGTATTGTTCATGAACCCGACGTCCAATTTCCTGTATTAACAGCCAATCCTGCTCCGTCATTTGAGTAAAAGCTTCTCCCGCACTATTTGCGACACGAAGCACCGCTTCCGCCATTAGTGCGTCCGTCCAACGCCGTGCATTGATCGCTGCAACTTCCGTGAATTTTATACTATCGAGCTGACGATCGAGCGAAAGTCCCCATACCTGCATGGTTGACAGGTCTGCAGAAAATACAAGCCGGCTGATGCCTGCCAATTCAAAGTAGAATCTATCTTTTTCCTTGAGTTCACCCATGACCTTGGTCGATCCATTTACTGTCGTCAGGCAAACGGAGAACGGTGGACTACCCGCGGGCACTTCAAAGTAAACCGCGTCCACTGAATCACAGGGTGAATCCCCTGACCCGTAAACACTGGCAGTTATTCTATTCATCCGCGCCCAAAGCTGTTCCGCTGTTTTGCTTCGGGGAATATGGCCCACAGTTGGTTTGAAAGTTTTTAGAAATTCACCGTTTAGCGGTTCGGAGCGAAATAACCGGAAGAAAGAGGGTTCTCCCAGCCGTTGCTGCGGATCAGCCATCCAAAACGGACAATTCCACCGGAGCCGGATGCCTGCGGGTGGCGGGGTAGTAATCGTTGTATCTCCGATGTTATTATTATTGATCCAGCCGGAAGCACTGAGCCGGAATTTCTCCTGGCATTGAACCAGTACGGGAGGATCGCAGACCATTTGATTTGACATACTTTAATTTTTTTACTGTTTCCAATTACGGCCAAACGGCTGTACAAATGTGAATATGAATTCTTCGGTTTTTTTCGCAGGATCATTGACGATAGTTAATCGGGGAAGCCCTTTCGCTTCTAAATGAAACCGGCCACGGAGTATGAACTCGCCTTTAGGCACCCGAACTTCCAATCCTTCTGCCCGGAGCAACACTATGCAGGTGCAGCCATCTTGCGAAGGAACAATGAATGCCTCAAATTTTTCTTCAAAGCCCCCTGCGCTTTTACACGCCATTACAAATTCCATTCTCCGCCAATCCACAGGTTCATTCGTTCTGATAATAAATCCGAGCGGTGAATGACCCTGATCCAGCAATAAATTAAAATCAGTAGTGCCCGGGCGGTCCAGTATGCCTTCTCCCGGTACTGCCGTATCAGCATCAAAAACACCTGACCAGTTGAGCATATGTAAAAATTGTAAGCCGGATTGCTT
>JBGAVF010000202.1:0-5912 GCA_044228315.1 Bacteroidia bacterium
AGTGCTGGGACAATGGGATTCTGCCGGTAATACCATCGGGTATAACAATGGATTTTCATCGGTAAAACTTGCACAACCGATGCATTTCGATGGCGATACTACCACGTATACCTATCATTACCGGCTCGATCCGGTGCTGAACGGATGGCAATACATGATCGTTGTTTCATCGTTCGATAAGGGTGATATTGCCTTAAACATCCCTTCGCTTGAGTCGTCATACACCGAGAATGCCCGACAAGTATTTTCCGGCACACCGGCCAACGCATTTGACGGTGACGGAGAATCGGAAGTAGGTGTGTACCCCAACCCATACCGCATCAATGCCGCATGGGATGGCAACACCTCCCGAACCCGTAAAATTTATTTTTATAACCTGCCGGCCAAAGCGGAGATCACCATTTATACCCCTTCCGGTGAAATTGTTGCTACACTGCTGCACGATGCCTCTTCGGGCAGCAGCGGAAATGATATCGGATGGTATCAGAATTTCTCGAATGATAAAAACACAGTGTTTCCTGACGGTGAGCACGCATGGGATGTGCTGAGCGATAATAAAACTTCCATTACGCAGGGATTGTATATGTTTGCCGTTAAGGACCTGAGTACCGGTGAAATTCGCAGGGGCACATTTGCCATTGTGAAGTAGTAAACCTCGCCGGGTAAATCAAACAAAAACAATCATTATGCCAGCATCCAGCAACGGATACAAATCCGATTTCATAGCCAAAAACCTACGTGTTGACTTCCCGAAGATCCCCGATAGCCGTCAGCACGATATAGCCCCGTGCATCGACGACCGAAACGGAGAATACAAATACAACCATTACAGTTTGTTTCTCAGCAAATCGCGTCGTTTTCCGTTTTTCACAGCCACCAATATCGATGGCAAACTATTTAAGGCGATCGGTCGTGATGAAGTTTTCGACAGTGGCAACGACGAATGGAGGATGGATGAACGCGGCCGGGACTATCAGTTCGGGCCACATCTTTACAGTGCTGACCGAAGCGACTTCGAACGCGGACATATGACCAAGCGGGAAGATCCGCAATGGGGACGCAGCAAACTACTGGCAAAAAAGGCGGCTCAATCAACATACTATTTCACCAATTGTGTACCCCAGGTGAAAGAGCTGAACTCAAAAGAATGGGCCTTCCTCGAAACGTATATCCTGAAAAAAGAAGTGGTGGCCGACCATTTAAAAATTACGGTATTCACCGGTCCGGTGTTATCCGACAAGGATCCGGAATTCATCAATCCGGTCGATGGCGTGAACGTAAAAATCCCTACCCTCTTCTGGAAAGTGGTATATTTTACCAACGACGGGAAAATTCTGAATAAGGTGGGCTTTTTAATGGGGCAACAAACTTTACTGGAGAAGAAAGGTATTGTGAAGAAAAAAGCGGTAACCACCCGGGCGTTGCCATCGGAAGTGACGCCGCATTTTAATGACTTTGCGGATGCCCAAACGTATCAGGTCAGTTTGTCGACGATTGAAACACTTTCCGGACTTCAGTTCCCCGAAGCCCGAGAACCTTACCGGGATCCACGTCCGGTAAAAGTGATCCTTAAAGAAGTAGAGATGAAGTCGTCGGGCACACGATCCCTTACCAGCACCGCCCCCGGAGAAACCAGGCTGGAATATGAAGGGCTGAAACTATTTTGAAATTAGGTATGCATAGACATGAGAACTTCATATACTCATAAAAAAAAAAGCACCCCGAACCGGAGTGCTTTTTTTATAGGCTATAGGTCTTAAACACCCACATCATGCAGTACACTTTCTTTAATGTACGGATGATTTACCGGGGTTAGGTTTGCTTTGGTCAATGAACGGAACACCACAAACAGGAACAGACCGAAGAACAGGCAAATAGAGCCGATCTCCATCAATCCGAAGATGCTTCCGTTGTCGCCAATAGTGCCCGGCATAATCATCAGATACAGGTCGTTCCATTTACCGATCAGGATCACCGCCGCAGCAAGTATTACTGTATTCGGGTTACGCTTGTTGTTACGTGTAATGAGGATAAGGAACGGAGCCAGGAAGTTCAGCAGGATATTGGCTGTGAAATACGGCATGTAGTGTGAGGTCCAGCGTGCATTGTAATACACCACCTCTTCCGAAAGATTCGCATACCAGATGAGGAGGTACTGTGACACCCAGATATAGGTCCAGAAAATAGTAAAGGCGAACATGAATTTACCAAGGTCATGTTTGTGTTCGTCGTTCACATGCTTGTAATATCCCTGTGATTTCAGATAGATCAGCAGCAGGTGTATCACTGACAATGTGCTTACCCAGGCAATGGCAAAATTATATACCGAGAAAATGGTAGAGAACCAGTGTGCATCAATACTCATTATGATGAGCCATACCGCGATGGAAAAGGTAAAGCCAAAAAAGAATATCCAGAAGGCGGAGGCTGCCATGGTTTTATCGAACCATTTGGTGTTCATAATGTCACCGGTAGCATTTTTCATCGGATCGTCGTTATCTTCAGCAATACTCCATTTGCGCACATTGCGCTGAATCAGCCACCAGATACCGAAGAATATCGGTAATCCGATCAGATAGAAACCGGGATTCAGGAATGCACTTTTCCCTTTCAGGATTTCATCGGTATCCATAATACCCGGTATTGACCAGTGGTAATAATGCCCGATGAGTACACCCCACACACCACCGATAAGTACAACCAGCAACGACCCGATAGGAAGGTAGGTGCTCATTGCTTCCGGAATGCGTTTGAAACCCACATACCAGCCTGCATTGGCTACGCTTTTAACAGCAAGGAAGAAAAGACCTCCGCAACCCAGCAAAAAGGTGAAATAGGCGCCCAGCAATAAATTTGCCCATAAACGTTTGGTGTTAAGGTCACCGTGTCCTTCATGGGAAGCGGCTACCTGCTCGGTGCCTTCATGATGCGTTGGAGCCGGTGTTCCCATAAAATAACCGGCAAGGATAAGTACCAATCCAACGATCATTAATCCGAGGAAAAAGTTTCGTTGTTTCGAGGTAAACTCAAACTGCTGGTTCGTGATTTCAATTGAATGTCCGTGTGCCATGTATTTGATATTTTTTAAGTCGTAATACGTCGTGTGTTAAGCGCTTTTTATTTTTTGTAGAAATCCAGGTATCCTTCTTCTTTCAGGTCCAACTTCTTGAATGTGCTGTCTTCACTGTGTGAGAGGTAATTCACATAATGGATCACTTTCCAGCGTTCTTCCGGCGACAATTGCGGACCATACGCTCCCATGGCATTCTTTCCGTAGGTGATGGAGAAGTATTTTCCTCCATCAGGCAGTCCTTTGATCTGAGGAGAGGTATACGAAGGCGGCGCCCCGATCTTTTCGGCTTTTACAATGGTACCGTCGCCTTTTCCCTGAGGACCGTGGCAAACGATGCAATTGATATCAAAAAGACGCTTTCCTTCCTGAATGTTTTCCTGGGTAGCCGGGATGTTCTCCGGGCATTTGAATTCCTTTTTGGCTTCTGCATAGCCTGTGGTATCGTTTGCGTAAGGAAATACATACGCCAGTTTTCCGCGTGCGATGGTATTTTTTACCGGTAACCACATTCTCTTGTAATTGTTGTCGGCATCCTTTTCAAGCATACGGTATGCTTCCGGACCTTTGCCATAATACATATCCGGTGCATATTCCCATCCGGGGAAATTGCCGCTTGCCTGGGTACAGGATGCAAATGCCGCTGCCGCCAGAATGACCAGATAAAATGTTACTTTTTGTGTCATGTTCAATTATTCGTTAATCAGTTCGTACTAATTTATCTTTTATTAATTGGCGCCGGCCATTACTTCGGTTTCTTTTACTTCTTCAGCGCCGTGTGCCATCATCAGACCTTTCATTTCAGCTGCATTTACCTTTGGGTTCTCAAGGTCGAAACACATAATGAAACGGTCGTCCGACTGACGGTTATCCAGCACGGTTTCACGCACACCGTGTAAAATGCGGGCACGCAGGAAAAACGTGATTCCCATACCATAGGCGGTCATGAGCACGGTAAGCTCAAAACAAACCGGTACAAAGGTTGGTACCGCCAACTGTGCCGGCTTACCCCCGATATTCATTGGCCAGTCGAATACGTTGGTGTATCCCTGCAGCGATAAGGCACACAAAAATCCGGTAAGGCCGAAGCAGAATGCCACTACTGCCAGACGGGAACGTTTCACATTCATCACACGGTCGAGTCCGTGTACAGGAAATGGTGTAAAACAATCGAGAATTTCACTGCCCGAATTGCGCACTGCACCGGCTGCGTTTAAAATATCATCGGGATGATTGAATACCCCGTATAAAAATTTTCTGTTGCGTCTCATGTATATACTTTTTGTTGATCGAGAATGTACTTTACTAATTAATGGGCGGTGGCGGTTTCAGCTACATGTTCTCCTTTGTGGGGAGCCGGCATTACAGCTTTTACTTCACTGATAGCGATCACCGGAAGGTATTTACTGAACAGGAAGTAGAAGGTAAAGAAGATACCAAAGGTTCCCATAAAGATACCGATCTCAGGCCAGGTAGGTGAATAATCTCTCCAGCTTGACGGCAGATAATCGCGGTGAAGGGAGGTAACAATGATCACAAAACGCTCGAACCACATACCTACGTTAACTACAACGGAAAGAAGGAAAATGAACCAAGGGGTGGTACGTGCCCATTTGCTCCAGAATACCTGAGGAGCAACCAGGTTACAGGTCATCATACTCCAGTAAGCCCACCAGTATGGTCCGGTAGCCCGGTTAATGAAGGCGTATTGCTCGTACTGAACGCCTGAATACCAGGCAACGAAAAACTCAGTGATATACGCCAGACCCACCATGGAGCCGGTCAGCATTACTACTTTACACATGGCCTCGAGGTGACCCACGGTAATATAGTTTTCATAGTGCATTACCTTACGTGCTACCAGCAACAGGGTTAACACCATACCAAATCCGGAGAAGATAGCACCGGCCACAAAGTACGGAGGGAAGATGGTAGTATGCCATCCGGGAACCACCGAAGTAGCAAAGTCCATGGATACAATGGTGTGAACGGAAAGTACCAGTGGTGTTGAAATACCGGCCAGAATGAGACAAACCAGTTCGTAACGGGTCCAGTTGCGGGTAGAACCGTTCCAGCCCATGGCAAAGAAGCCATACACTTTACGGGCTGTGCCTTTGGCACGGTCACGTACAGTGGCGATATCGGGAATTAATCCAATATACCAGAACAACAGGGATACCGAGAAATATGTTGAGATCGCGAACACGTCCCATAATAACGGTGAGTTAAAATTCACCCAGAGTGAACCGAGTGCATTGGGAAGCGGAAGCACGAAATACGCGAGCCATACACGACCCATGTGAAATACCGGAAACAATCCGGCACATATTACCGCAAAAATTGTCATCGCCTCTGCCGAACGGTTTACACCGGTACGCCATTTCTGACGGAACAACAGGAGGATAGCCGAGATGAGGGTTCCGGCATGACCGATACCGATCCAGAATACAAAGTTGGTAATATCCCAGGCCCAGCCTACCGTTTTATGAATGCCCCAGATTCCAATCCCTACAAATGATGTCTTGGCAATGTAGTAAACACCCATTGCCGCAATCAGCGCCGATAGGGTGAATCCGATCTTCCACTCGGTGGTTGGCTTGTTTTCAATCGGACGGCAAATATCTTCGGTGATATTGTGATACGTTCTGCCTCCCGTAACAAGTGGTTCTCTTATTGGTGATTCGTACATATTTTGATGGTTATTTTTTTACTGACGTATTTTTTAACTGCTATTTGTGATTTACGATCGATCAGGCTTTGGTTTCAAATGTGTTGCGAACTTTACCCATGTATTTTACACTTGGCTGTACCCCGATATCTTCCAGTACATGGTAAGCACGCT
>JBGAVF010000203.1:0-5931 GCA_044228315.1 Bacteroidia bacterium
GATTGCCAACGGTTCGTGTTGTGAACTGGAAACACAACTGATTATTGCAGAAAAACTAAACCTTTTAAAAACAGATCAACCGGAACAGACATTCAATAAAATAAACTCGATAAAACGTATGAATACAAATCTGATAAAAAGCTTACGTTAATTTTATTTTTTTCAAAGAACGAAGTACCAAATACCATCTACCACCTACCTACTACCAAGATGCTTACCAAAGAACAAATCGCCAAACGTATTGCCCGGGAGTTACAGAATGGATTTTATGTGAACCTGGGGATCGGCATCCCTACCCTGGTTGCCAATTATATTCCGGAAGGAATGGAAGTGGTGCTGCAATCGGAAAACGGCCTGCTCGGCATGGGCCCCTTCCCCGATGAGGCCCACGTTGATCCCGACCTCATCAACGCCGGCAAACAAACCATCACCACCGTGAATGGTTCCGCCTTCTTCGACAGCGCCATGAGCTTTGGCATGATACGGGCCGGTAAGGTGGACCTCACCGTACTGGGTGCCATGGAAGTGGCCGATAACGGCGATATCGCGAACTGGAAGATACCCGGCAAAATGGTGAAAGGCATGGGCGGTGCCATGGACCTTGTAGCGTCCGCAAAAAATATCATCGTGGCCATGCAGCAGGTAAACAAAGCCGGAGAAAGTAAAATGCTTCCGGCCTGTGAGCTGCCCATCACCGGTACACGCTGCGTGAAAAAAGTGGTGACCGAATTCGGCGTGTACGATATCGTTCCCGAAGGCTTTAAGCTGATAGAACTGGCCCCCGGTGTCACCGTTGACGACGTAAAGAAAAATGTAAAAGGCCGCCTCGTGATCGCCGATAATGTAAAGGAAATGGATATCTAACCGATATCTATCCTTCTCCTGCATGCGTTCCGGCACCTCCCTCCTTATCCTGTTCATCACCCTGCTGAGCTGGCATATCTCCCTTGCGCAACACCGTTCAGCTTCCTACCGTAAAAAACATCCCGAAATTTTTCAGGGCGTACATCAGACAAAGAATTATTTCGAAGGCTGGTATTTTAAAAATGTGACCGCCTCGGGGCAGGAAACGTATTCCATCATTCCCGGTGTGGCTTTCGACAAAAAGAAAAAAGGACACGCTTTCATACAGGTCATTCACGACGGCAGCACAGAAACCCTCTTCATCCCCTTCCCCCTCTCCGACTTTAATTACGATAAAAACATCTTTCAGATTAGCATCGGGAAGAATCGTTTCAGTGCGCAGGAGATGTGGCTCGACATCGACACCCTGGGCCTGAAGATCAGAGCCCACCTCACCTATTCGGGATTACATCCGCTGGAGCCCACCTCGTGGAGAACCAACGGCACCATGGGCTGGTTCACCTACCTGCCCTTCATGCAATGCCAGCACGGCATGCTGAGCATGCAGCAACGCATCACCGGTGAACTGATCATCAATAGCAAACGCATCGACTTCACCGGAGGCAAAGGCTACACCGAAAAAGACTGGGGACGCAGTATGCCCGAAAGCTGGGTGTGGATACAGGCCAACCATTTCACCGACAGCAACCTTTCCTTCATGATCTCGGTGGCCAAAATACCTTACCTGGGCATGCATTTCACCGGCTTCCTGTGCATGGTGATGCACGATGATACCATTTACAAATTCACCACCTTTACCCATGCGAAGATCAAAGCCTTTTATTCGGGCAGCGACTCGGTGCACCTGGTGATCAAAGACAAGGCACGGGTGCTTGAAATCAGTGCCAAGCAGTGCAGCGCGGGCGTGCTGAAAGCCCCTGAACAGGGCAGCATGAAGCGCGACATCTCCGAAAGCATTGATGCCGAGGTGCGCGTGCGGATGCACCTGCGCAACGGGCGGGAAGTGTTCGATGAAAATACCCGCAGAGGCGGGATGGAAGTGGTGGGTAAACTACCCCGGAAATAACCTCAGAAAGTAAGTTCCAGTTCGGCGATCACCCGGTTGTTCACGATATGCTCTTCGATGATGCGGGCGATGTCTTCCGTTTTCACATGTCCGTAGTAGGTGCCTTCCGGATAGATCACCATGGAAGGTCCGAAGTCGCAGGCATCGAGGCAGCCGCTGCGCTGGGCCCTTACGGTGCCCTGCAGGCCGCGTTCCCGCAGCTGCCGTTTAAATTCATTCACGATCTCCATGCCCCGTTCTTCGCCGCAGCAGGGTTTGCCATTGGCTTTCTGGTTGGTGCAAATGAAAATATGTTTCTCGTATCTCATGCCGCGAAAATAGTGCTGGTGCTGCCAAATAAAAAACCTCCCCTGCATTTCGCAAGAGAGGTTTCTTTTTGTATCGAATCGAAACGAAGAATTACATCTTCGATACTTTCTCCATCAGGTCGGCCAAACGGCTGCTGTAGCCGGCTTCGTTATCGTACCATCCTACCACTTTCACAAAGTTACCTTGCGACATGGTAAGGTCGGCATCGAAAATACACGAGTGGGTATTGCCTACGATATCGATAGAAACGATCGGGTCGGTGCAATATTCAAGAATACCTTTCAGGTTGGTTTGAGCGGCTTTTTTGAAAGCTTCGTTCACCTCTTCTTTGGTCACTTCCTTGCGCAGGAAGCAGGTGAAGTCGGTTACCGAACCATCCGGAACCGGAACACGCATGGCGTTACCGTTCAGTTTTCCTTTCAGGTGAGGCAATACCAGACCTACGGCTTTGGCAGCACCGGTGCTGGTAGGGATAATGCTGTAAGCAGCAGCACGGGCACGACGCAGATCTTTGTGCGGCGCATCCTGCAGGTTCTGATCGGAAGTATATGCGTGGATGGTGGTCATGAAACCTTTCTCCAGTCCGAAGGCGTCATCCAATACCTTCACCATTGGGGCAAGGCAGTTGGTGGTGCAGGAAGCATTGGAGAGGATGGTTTCGGTTCCGTCGAGTACATTATCGTTCACACCCAGTACGATGGTTTTTACATCGCCTGAAGCCGGGGCAGAGATCACCACTTTTTTAGCACCTGCATTGATATGCGAGATAGCGGTAGTAGCATCGGTAAAGCGGCCGGTTGATTCCAGCACCACATCAATACCGAGTTCGCCCCAAGGCAGTTTGTTCGGATCCTTTTCAGCGAAAGCACGAATTTTCTTTCCGTTCACGGTGATGGATTCAGCATCAGCGCTCACTTCACCGTTGAACTTACCGTGAATACTGTCGTATTTCAGCAGGTGTGCAAGGGTTGGATTGTCGGTGAGGTCGTTGATAGCAACAACTTCAACATTAGGTTTTTGCAGAAGGTAACGGAATGCAATACGACCGATGCGACCGAAACCATTGATGGCAACTTTCATGATCTTTTTGGGTGGTTTTTGATGGGTTAATGAAATTATAGGTACACGTTGCTTTAAACACCTGTTAGGATTTAAAGTGGCGCAAAGGTAGATTTTTAACCGGTATTCATCAAAATTTTTGGGAGATTCGGAAAAGTTTATACCTTTGCACCCTCTTAAAAAAGAAGGCTCGTTCGTCTATCGGTTAGGACTTCAGATTTTCATTCTGGCAAGAGGGGTTCGACTCCCCTACGGGCTACTTAAAGACACAAAAAACCCTGAATGGATGCCATTCAGGGTTTTTTCATTTCCGGGGTACCTTTTCTGTAAGGATCAGGTACTGACGCGATGCCGGTTGGCTTTACTGCCACCGGAGAAATCAACACTTATTTTATCTTCTGCACAAAATTGCAGGTGGCAACCATCTTGTTATCTTTCATTACAGACACCGTGATGATGAGATCGTATGGTGCTTTGCCGGTATTCGATTCTACATAATAATATCCGCCGAAGCATGAGTTATCACCGTTCTTGCAGGCATTGTTCAGGTTGCTGAAAACACCGTCGTACTGACCCGGTTTGTTCGCCGTAACGTTGATCGACAATCCGGCAGCTTTCAGGTCACTAATAGACAGGCCTGCCTTGTCCTTGATCTTAATAACCATGGGCTGAGGCATTCCTCCCCCGCTGTAGGATTGCCCGTTGCCTGATACGATCTCAACCGAATAATCGGATTTAGGCGCTTCCACGCAAGGAAAGGCTTTGATGGGGCGGCATAGTACTTTATTGTTGAGGGCACATCCTTCCTGTTTTCCGGTGCCGAAATGTTGTCCGTGCGGATACATAGGATACGCTGAAGCCTGACCGCTGCGGTACATTTCCGGCTTGAAATCACCCAAGCCTTTTTTATGAACGTTGAGGTAAATTTCGTTGAGCTGGTCCTTATTGGGCATGATCCAGCCATCGCCCAAAGCGCTTTTAACGGCCTGTGCGGCTTCGGCAAAAGCGAACCGGCCCACATCCTGTGTGGCTACCACATAGCCCTTGTCGCCGGTAGCATTTACCGAGAAAACAATACCGCCGCAGGGATGCATGTCGCCGATCTTGTAAACGGTTTGGGCCTTCATGGCCGTGAACCCAGATAAGACACTGAGAAGAACAGATAAAATACGTTTCATTAATTACAGAGATTAAAAATTTATTGCCTACTCTTTTCAGGATTTTCAGCATTCTCCACGCATGATCACAAACCGGGTTTCTGTACAAACATCAAAACACGGCACGCTAGCCTTAACGGCAAAAATAAAAATCAAATGGATACAGACAAGTAATTGAAATCAAAGAATCCGACGATTTACAGACTCAGAAATATTTCACTCACTCACTATTTGCTGTACCAAGGTGCTGATCACCCGGGCCCGGGTGAGTGTCATCATGTGTGAGCCATGAGGGATCACATAGTCGGGATGTGATATGTTACTGAGGGAATGGTTTGATTGCAGAAAAAACCACGATGATTAATGCCAAGACTATGCATAATATGAGGGGAGGAAGATGGAATTGTTAAGTAAAAAAGATCGTAATAATTAAACGAGAATTATTTATACTTTTGATAAAAAATGAATCATAACACAGTTAATATTTAAAATTGGCTAGTAACAAATTATCCTATGCTTAAAACAAAAATATTTGAAGTTGGGGCTGAAGGAGGCTCTTTAGCTATTTACAAAGCCCATGTTTCCAATCGAGACATTTATTTCACAAATGAAAATTATGAAATAACCCAATTAATTGCCACAGATAAAGAGAATGAATATTATTCGTTTTCGTTTGCTAAGGAATTAAATAAAGCTATGACTAAATATCATAATCTCTTAAGTCTCTACCCTCTATATGTAGATTTGAAATATAGAAACCAAGTTTTAAAATTCCTGAAAGACTATCAACTGGAAAAAGAAAATACCATTGATGTTGAATCATGGTCAGTTGTTCTAAATGAAAACGTTGATAATTTTAAAATCGAAAACCCCACTTATACTAAAGATGAATATTTTAACCTAAAGAAAAAGTATGGGAATTATGCGAGTTGGGCTTTATGGAATGAGAATGACGAAAAAGATACAAATATAATCGAGGAAAATATTGGGATGTTGAACTCTCGATTTGTTGGCATTGCACTAAATATTTCTAAACCGGTTTCAAACTGGTCAAATTTTAGAGGAGGAACACACGACAGGAAACTAAAACTTGCTTTTAATAAAGGTCGGATAAAAGGCTTCTATCTAACTGATTTATTAAAAAATGTAGTTGAAGTTAATTCAACTACAATAGAAAAGAAAATCAAGAACCAAGAAATTCAGTTAGATCCTCATATTTCTTTCTTTATTGAAGAAATGAAGGATATAAAAGTAACTGATGAAACTGAATTTCTGATTTTTGGGAATCAGGCTTATAAATTGTTTGATAATCATTTGAAGCGTTCATTTCCAAACAACAAAATTACGCACCTAAGACATTATTCAGCAAGAGGGACTGATAAAGAATGGATTACCAAAACATTGGATAAAATTGGGTTTTTAGAAGAATTTTTTAATAATGGAATAATTAACATAGAATAAGATCAGACATGAACA
>JBGAVF010000204.1:0-5889 GCA_044228315.1 Bacteroidia bacterium
ACGGACGTAAGGTATACGGAGGAGGAGGCATAATGCCGGATATCTTCGTCCCCCTTGATACCACCAAAAACACCCCCTTATTAAACGCCCTGCTATCCAAAAGCATTCTCAGGCAGGTGGCCTATTATTATGTTTCCGAGCATCCGGAAGCCTTTAAAAACTATTCCGAAATGGAGCAATTCGGGGCGTCTTACCTTATCCCGCCCATACTTATTGAGCAGGTAAAAAATGAAGCACTTGCCATGCAGGTAGCCTGGGATCAATCTGCATACAATAAATCCGGAAGCATGATTGAACAATACCTGAGGGCATTTATGGCCAGGCAGTTATACGGGCCTCAGGGTTTCTATTACATCATTAACCGGAACGACGCCACGGTGCTGAGGGCCATGAAGGCTTTCCAAACAGAAAGTGATTTTACAGGAATTACCCGGTAAAGGAATCCGTCAACCCAAAGCAATGCATCGTTTTCTGCAATAAAACCAATGGTTGGTGATGCGACTTTTCATTGTAACGATTTGAATTTTAGTGTTAAACGGGTGAAAATTCAGTGAATTACGGAAATTTGCGAATGGTTACGTTCATAATGATGAATTAACAAGATGTAGAGGCCCCAAATCAAGTGCATTCACCGAAAATCTTTACTTTTGATGCAACCCTGTGAATAGATAACCGACAAAACCCAACAAGGCATTGGTTCTGAACGATGAAATATTGCAAGAATGTATAAAAGGCAATCCTGCAGCACAAAGCAAACTTTACAAGATGTTTGCCAACAAGATGCTCGGGGTATGTATGCGTTATTGCAATTCGGAAGATGACGCGAAAGATGTGATGCAGGAAGGGTTTGTGAAAGTGTTCAATACCTTGTCGAAATTCCAGGGCAATAGTTCCGTATCTACCTGGATCACGCGGATCATGATGAATACGGCCATTGATCATTTCAGGAAAAGTAAAAAGATGCGCTTCACCGAGTCGTTCGACCGTTTCAGCGACGGGGAATCGGATGTAGCCGATGTGGTGGAAGTGGAAAATGAACCCATAAGTGCGGATGCCATCATGCAACTGGTACAAAAGCTCCCCACCGGTTACCGGGTAGTTTTTAATATGTATGCCATTGATGATATGAGCCATAAAGAAATTGCTGCACAGCTGGGCATCAGCGAAGGAACCAGTAAGTCGCAGCTGGCCAGGGCCCGGAAACAATTGCAGGAATGGGTAAAAGAGCTGCAGGAAAAAACAAGTAAAGTGAGTATTTAACATTGAGTAAGGATAAAATAAATATTGACAAATTCTTTAAGAATGCACTGGAAGGCGCAGAAGGCCGGGCAGATGATGCCTCGTTTTTAGCCATCCAAAGCAAACTTGCACAGCAAAATGCAGCTGCAGGTGCATTTAAAATGTACCGCCTCCTGTACCTGCTCATCATTCCTTGTGCCGCTTTGCTCATCTATTACCTGTGCCCTACCGGCAACAACCCGGCAAATCCGGTGGCTTCCCATACCCCTTCGGTAAGCACCGAACAGGAAAAAGCCGGAGCATCAACTTTGTCAGATCAAACAATACACACCGGTACCCCTGCCCAGGCACCGGTTACTACCCCGGCAACTGCCACCACCCCGCATACCGGCACGGTTAAATCAGCAAAGACTGAAACCCGTGACGCGTTGTACTACGGGAAGGAAACCGACCATGAAAGTGCTCCTGATCCGGTAGCCGGCAAAACAGACATTACTCAGGAAACCGAAGGGAAAACCGAGAACACCACTCCGGTACAGAAGGATGTTACTGAAGGAGCAGGCGTTGCGGTGCAGGATGCGAAAGAGATCGTAAAAAAAGATCCGGAACAGGTGTTGGCACCGGGTTCGGCGGAGAAGGCAGATCAGAAGAAGGCAGCCAATGCCACACACCTGCGTCAGCATAAAACCAACAACTTACTGGAAATATACGGAGCTGCCGCTATCTCCGACCGTATGATTGATGCCGATGCCATGCATGCAAAATACCTCTCAGCCCGTAACCAGGCCGACAAGCAATCGGTTCGGTACAACGCCGGCATAAACTTCACCCGTAATATGGGTCGTATGGCAGCAAGTTCCGGACTTGGTGTGCGGCAGTTCGGCCAATCCGGCTCCTACTCCATTACCCGAAACATCAGTGATTCGGTACCGGTGTACGACTCTTTGAATCATCTGAAAGGCTATCTGTATTTCAATCAGCGCGATACGAACTACTTCTCTCCGTATAACAACATCTTCACCAACGTTGAAATTCCATTTCATATTGATTATACTTTGCTGAAGAACGACCGCTGGGATTATCGGATCGGACTCGGAGCCACCATTAATTATATGGTAGCTGCCAAAGGAGCCTTGCCGAATCTGGACGCTTCCGGTGTTGTTCCTGTATCCGCCGGCATGCCTGACTTACACCGTTTCGGTTCATCGGTTTCCATCACCAACCGTATCGGCTACAATATCGGCAAACAATGGCAGGTAAGTACTGAAGTTTACTATAAACATCAGATCACCTCCCTGTACAAAAAGAGCAGTGGTATTAAGGAAATGCCGTTCGACCTTGGCTGGCGATTCGGATTCGGTTATAAGTTTTAAACAGATTAAATTGCGCACATGATCAGAAGATTTCTACTTACTCTTTGCCTCAGTACTGGCTTGCTGCTGCATGCCCAGATTCTGAAACCGCTGGCTCAGGGGATCCCGGATGAAATCTTTGCAACCACCGGTACAACAAGTTTACTGTACACCGGATCCACCCATTATTTTCCGGCATTAAAGGCATATCAGGTAACAGTGAGTGCCTGGAACGGAAGCTACTGGATCCAATACCCGTCGGTGTTTACATCCGACAGCGCCTCCTTTAATACCCTTTGTGTATTCGACGGCTGCATTTATGTTGGCGGTCGTTTCATACCGAAAAGCCCCCAGCTTCAAAGTTCCCGTAATCTGATCCGTTTCAATACCCTCTTAAATCGCTGGGAACCCGCCATCGGTTTTACCTTTCAGAATACTGCCGGTGCGGTAAACACATCGGTTGTTTATAAAAACGAGCTTTACCTGGGTGGTGATTTTTCAGCCATTACATCCACCGATACCATTAAATCCATTATGCGATATGATGGAGGGGTATGGAAAAAATGCGGCAGCTCTCAAAGCAGTAATACCACCGTGATAACCGATCTGGAGGTGATTTCCGATACCCTCTTTGCCTGCGGCGCGTTCAATGCCCTCGGCGGAATATCATCGCCTTCCATGGCCACTTTTGATGGTACTGCCTGGAGACCTGCGTATTTTGCCGTTTCCGGAACCGTATTAAAGGTAGTTACATTCCAGAATAAAATTACAGCCCTGGTGAATGACAATGGCGGAAACCGTGTTCTGGTGAGAACCGCCACCGGGTTGCAGAATATTACCACTTCTCTTCTCATTTCCAACCTGAAAGACATAGAAGTGTTCAATAACGAATTATGGCTGAGTGGTGGCTTTGCAATTAATTCTGTTACATCAACCCTGGCGCATTACAATACAAGCTGGGTGAGTGCCAGTTTACCTCTGATTCCGTATAATCAGTTTCAGAAATTCAACAATAACCTTTACGTTACAAGTCCGTATGATGTAGCCGGCGTGGTTCGCATGAACCGTATTGCACAGCTGCTATTCAACGGAAGCCGTATCAGCGGGCGGTTTTATGCTGACATGAACAGCAATTGTAAATACGATAATAACAATGACAAGCCCCTCAGCCGCCGAATGGTTACCATTTCGGGCGGCAGTGAAGTGCTTCATTTACAAACCGACAGTACCGGCTTTTATTCAGGCTACCTTGCTCCCGGCACCTATGATATAACCTTTTCACCTTTTAAAAACTGGAGAACGGATTCTCCCTGTTCCATTTCAAAAATCACATTGGCCATAGCCGCCAACCAAACACGCGACAGTGTTGATTTCGCCTTTAAGCCAACAACCTTTGGCCCTGACCTGAAGGTGAGCATTACGCCAAACCGTGGTTTTAATGCATTGCAGAATATCGCTGAATCGTATGTGGTTACTTATACCAATAATGGCACCCAGGATATTCCCAATGCAGCTATAAAAGTGATCTTCAATAAAAAACTCACTTCATTCAATGCCACGCAGGGGCCCATACTGAATGGCAATGAAGCCGTATGGAGTATCAGCAATCTGAAAGTTGGTGAGCAGCGTACCTTGCTTTTTTCTACCAAAGCACTGAACGATTCATTTCTGGTTAACGATAAATTGCAGTTTACGGCCTCAAGCAATCTTCTGAACGACCTGGACCCTTCCGACAACATGGATACGGTTTCACAACTGGTGCAGACAGGCGCAGCCAGTGCGATTCAAAAAGATCTGTACCCTTCACCTCCGCCCAACGACTCGGTGAGCCTGGTTACGGCTTCCAATAATGAGATCAATTACCTGATTCATTTTGAGAATACCTCACTCACCGATACCATTAAAAACATCGTGATCATTGACACATTGGATCTGAACACATACATACAGTATATTCAGGAAACCGGTTCAACCCACCTGTACACCACCAAACTGTATTCATGCCCCCCATCCCTTGGCAAAGGGGTAATTGTGTGGACCTTCTCAAATATAAATCTGCCGCCGGCCACACTCAGCGATGATGTGTATAACCGCGGTCATATTGGTTTTAAGATCAAGTTCAATGCCGGGGCCCCAGTAGGAACCCTTATCAAAAACAGGGCATATGTTGTATTCGATTACCTCGACCCTTTACGCACGAACAATACGTATGCTAAGATCTCCAACGGGTCGGGCTTGCCGGTACGTTTTCAAATCCCTGACGGAACGGAATCCATATGTGTAAATCCGGCTTCTCACAGCATCCGTTTGCTCCGCGATTTTAACAACTATTCCTACCGTCTGATCAATGCATCCGGGCAGGTGGTTCAGCAAGGGGAAGTAACTTCTAAAAGCATAGATATCAACAACTTAGCTGAAGGTGTTTACATGATTACACTTCAGTATGACGAAAAAATGATAACCCGGAAGATTATTATCCAATAAATCCAAGCAACCAACCCAAAACCATACGTCTTAATTACAAAAAACAAACCCCCACTTTATATGAAACGTTTTTTACCCGGCAACATCTACTTTAAAAGTTTCGTTGCAACGCTCTTTCTGCTTTTGGCAGCCAGCTACGCAAAAGCAAACTGTAATTTCCATGCAGGATTTACCTACACGTTTAGTTCCACCAATTGCAAAGAAATGATTGCTACCAATACATCATTTGTGACCGGTGCAAGTGATAGCGGGGTGAATTACTACTGGAACTTTGCCAATCTTGGTTCATCCACATCAAAAAATGCCGGCTTTACCTTTCCGGGCAACGGCACGTATACCGTGTGTCTGGTAATGTACAAGCAAACCAATACCGGAATGTGTTCCGATACATTCTGCACAACGGTTACCGTGAACTGTTCCACCAGTTGCGCCAGCCTTACCGGGTCAACGCTTAATTACAGTGTGAATTGTGCCACCAAAACTATTTCGTTTGGGGCCGGAGTAACCGATACCACAGGCATTCGATATACCTGGGGCTTTGGTGATGCCACCTACGATACCCTGAACCACAAATACACTTCACATACATATACCAATTACGGTACATATACTGTATGTCTGAATATTAAGCGTTATGTAGCAGGAACAGTTTGTAAAGACACTACCATCTGCAAATCCATAGCACTTACTCCTTGCAGCGGTTGTTCACTCGGATATATCTCTTTCGGATGGAATGTAAACTGTGCTACCCGCTTGGTAACATTATCAGGTTATAACTCCGACAGTACCGGTGTTTATAAATATACCTGGACCT